>JAAOZX010000430.1 GCA_012274225.1 Comamonadaceae bacterium
AAGACCGTGCGCAGCCACAGGCTCAACATGAACACCAGCGCGATCGCCTCCAGGGCGATCAGCGCCACCTGGCGGTTGCCGCCTCGCATGAGGGGCGCCGCCAACAACAAGAGCAGGGCCGCCAAAACGGCCACGGGGCCCATCGGCCCCGTGTTCTGCCCCGCAACGTTGGACCGTTCCGTCAATTGCTGCTGATGCTCTTTTGCCTCAGCACGCTGGCCAGACCGACGCTGCCGGCCACCAGGCCGGCGCTCGCAGCCGCGCCTGTACCGAATGAGCCGCCGGCGACGATCGCACCGCCCGACTGGACGGCGGCCAACAGGGCCTTGCAGTCCATGCTGCGCAAGACAGTCACGGCCTGGCCGGGCAGCAGGTTGACAACGCAACCGTTGTTGAGGCGCAGGGTGGCCGAGCCGTTGGAGCTGGCGACAAAGCGCATGCCGCTGTTGATGGGGCTGCCGGTGGCGGTGATTCCACCGGTGGCGCCGTCCGTCACCGTGACGACGCCGCGTACGTTATCGACGCTTCCCAGCCGCTCCCTGTCTTGGGCGAATGCAGTGACGGCAATGAGCGCAAGCAGCACTACAAGGAGGGACTTGATCGACATGGTAAAACTCCCGGGGAAACGAAGACTGAACTAACTATACGGACAACGGCCCCGCTGGTCAAGTTGGACACATATTAGCGGGTTTGGTTACGGCCCCAGGGGCCGCAATTCGAGGCCGTCGAAGGATGACTTGCCGGTGAAGCCGGTCGCGGCCTCGAACGGAGCAAACGTCTCCAATTGCAGGCTGGCTGTCGTACCGCACCCGGCGGGCACGTTGAATTCGAACTGGAAGTTCCGCCATACGCCTGCAGTGTCTTGCAGTGGCTCCGACCGCCCGGCCAGGGCACGGGCGCCATCCGTGCAACGGACAGCCCAGGCCAGGCCCTGCTCCATGCGCAGCTTGTCGGTCATGTATTTTCCGGTCATGGCGTATCGGCCGGGAGCAATGAACATGAATTGGCGAATCACCGGCATCGCGACGGCCCGCCCCGTGTACTGGATTTCCAGCACCGGGCCGTGCCCGGACAGGGTGCGCTGCGCGACCAGCGCCCCTGCGCGGCCCAGTGACACCGGTGTGACTTCCCAGTCGAATCCGTCGGGCTGAAACCTCTTGTCGAACCCGCCGTTGAAAAGAACGGGCACCGGCTGGCGCTGCTGGGACACCCACAATCCGTATGCGTCAGCCCAACTGCCCGCCGCCTTCAGCGAACGGACGAACGATTGCAGCGTAGCGCGTGCGACGAGGCCCTTGGCGGCAGCCTCGGCCAGCAACGGAAACCCGGCTTCGAGCGGAAGCTTGAGCGCGACCAGGCTCCCAAGGACCTGCGGCACCCAATGGCTGCCGGCAGTCAGATGCGGGCGCAACAGGGTCATTCCCTCACTGCTGGAGAGCAGGCGCGCCAGCAACTGCGGCGGCTCTTCGCCTCCCAGGTGATGCTCGGTCATCTTCACCAGCAGATCGGTCGCCAGCTCCATCTGGTTCGCAGCCAGAGCCTGTCTGGCGCGCAAGCGCAACGAGTTGGGATCGCTGGGGGCCAGGACGGCGACGGCGTGCAACAGCGCATCTCGCGATTCGTCCGGCGCCAGGCTGGCCAAGTCCACCCACGCCCCCGAGTCGCCGGGGTTGGCCCGCAGGCGCTCGCGCAGTTGCTCAATGCGGCGCGGGTCGGAGTCGGGCAATGCCTCGGGGCACAGCGGCAGGTAAGGGGTGTCCAGCAGCACGCAGGAGCGCTGCAGGTGGGTGGTCGCGCCATACCAGACCAGCCAGGCGGCAACGATCGTTCCCAGGCCTGCCAGCATGACCTGGAGCGCTATTTGCGCAGTTGCCGGCGCTCTGGAGCGCCCGGACCTCGCGGCTCTAGTTGGCAGGGACACCGCTCAGCCCTGTCATGACCACGGCTCCGTTGCGTGACTCGAACTCGGCGCGAAGCACCATTTTCTTGAGCGGCGGTCCTCCGATCAGCCCGCCCGACTGCAGGTGAACGTGGCCGGTGACGAGCAATCGTCCATCGGCCGGTTCCGCATTGAATTCGACCTGCGCCAGGCGCGCCGGACGCATCCCTTCGACCAGCTCGTCGTATTGGCGCGAAAGCGCCTGTGCGCCCGGTCTGCCACGGGCCTCGCGTTCCAGCAGACCGATCACGCGCTCGCCGGAACCGCTTTCGAGTTGCAGCAGCAGCTTGGCGAGCAGGGGCTGGGCTTCGCCCAGCGTGACCCCCGCCACGGGGACCGGCCGGGCGACCGGAGCCGCGACCGGCACGGCGACGGCAACGGTCGGCGGCGCCGGGTTGGTAACCGGCGCAGGTGAGGGTGCCCGGGCCGGCGCGGGCGCGGGGGCCGGATCGAGGTAGACCACGGCGGTGGAAGCCGCAACGGGCGAGGCAGTTGTCATGTTCGCAGCGGCGTTATCGGGCGGCGTGTGGCTTGGCAGTCTGCGAGCCTCAACCGGAGCAGACTGCTGCGGCTGCGGCTGCGGCTGCGAGTGCGACTGGGTCTGCACTTGCGGCGGCGCGATCGCCTGAGCCACGGGTGGCCGCTCGCTGGTTGCCGCCTTGACCATCCTGTTCATCAATGCGCCGACGGCAGCGACCGGTGACGCGCGCGGTTGCGTGGGTGCCTCGAGGACAGGCTCGGGAGGTGTCTTTGGCTCCGGTTGCCGAATTTCCGGCACCGCCACAGCTTGCCCGGCCGCAGCCACGCGCTCTGCCGCAGGTTTGGCAACAGCGACGCGGGCGCGCTGGATCAGGCGCACCGGCTCCTGGCCACCCATCAACAGGCTGATCAGGACGGCACATGTGCCCGCCACCGTGCTGATGAGCACCAGCTGCCTGAAGCGTGATCGCGATATGCCCGCGCGGGGCTTCCTGACCACCAGGGCGGTGCGCCTTTGCTCGACCCTGGGGGGCGACGGCATCTTGGGCGCATGCGCAATGCTTTTCTCGTATTCGCTGCGCCGCGCGGGCGACGACAGCACCTCGTAAGCCAGGTTCACCCGCACCGCGGCGTCGGCGGGCCAGGCGAACGGCAGCGTGCCCGAAAAATCGGGGTGGATGAGACGCATCAACAGCCGATAGTGATCCTTCAGCGCGGGACCGTCGAAGTTGCGGTCCAGCCCCATCAGCGTGTAATGGTCGGCGCCGGGGTAGAGCAGGGCGGTGCGCGTGAAAAA
>JAAOZX010000431.1 GCA_012274225.1 Comamonadaceae bacterium
ATCACCGGCGGCCCGGCTGGCGTGGGCCATGGTCAGCAGCTGGTCGGTGAGACGCTGGCTGCGCGCCAACTGGACCGTGATGGCCTGCAGGGGTTCGCGCAGCAGCGCGGGATCGCGCTCGCGCATTGCGTAGCCGGCCTGAGTCATCATGATCGCCAGCGGCGTGCGCAACTGGTGCGACGCGTCCGCCAGGAACCGGCCCTGTTCGTCCAGCACCTGACGGTGGTCGGCGATATGGCGGTTGACGGCGTCGACCAGCGGAGCCACCTCGTACGGCACGCCGCCGGCGTCGAGCGGTTGCAGGCCGTGCGCAGGGCGCTCGCGCAGCGAAGCGCGCAGGCGCTTGAGCGGCCGCAACGCCCAGGCGATCCCGAACCACGCCAGCAACGCCGTGACCAGCAGCATGCCCGCGTCCTGCTGCAGCTCGCGGCGCACCGAATCCTCGCGCGCGTCGATGCGGCGGTCGGTGCTCTCGGCGGCCTGGACGCGAAGGCGCCAACGCCGGCCTGCCGCGTCCGGCAGGTCGCGCTGCAGCGAGGCGACCCGCACCGGATAGTCCCGGTACGTCCCGCTGTAAAAGACGATCCGGCTGTCGCGCGCCGTGCCGAAACTGGCCGGGGGCGCCACCGGCCTGGCGTCGGCCGGCGGTGTCGGCAGGTCGTTCACCCCCATCAACGTGCGTTCGGTGGCCGGCACGCCGGCGGCCGGTTCCAGCGGCGTCAGGCCCACGTGCAGGTGCTTGTGCAGTGCCGGCACCGAGGCGAACATCGCCTGCACCGCGAACGACTCCGTCAGGTCCACCTCGCCGCGGGCGTCGATGCGAACGTTGTCGTTCAGCGCCGACAGCGGCTCCAGCAGCGCCTCGTCATAGGCGCTGTCCAGGATCTGCGTGCGGTATTCGTGGTCGCTGATGCTGTCAAGGGCCAGCATCAGGGCCATGCCGGGCAGCAGCAGGAGCAGCAACTGGGCCCGGATGCCGCGCCAGCGGCGCCAGACCGGCACGCGGTCAGCCACCGGCCTCATCGCCGGCCCCCGCTGCGTCCGCGGTTGCGATGGCTTCCAGCATGTAGCCCAGGCCGCGCACGGTCACCACCCGCACGTCGCTGCCCGCGAGCTTGCGCCGCACCCGGTGCAGAACCTGCTCGATGGCCTCGGGGCCGGCCCCGCTGTCGTGCGGAAACACCTTGCCGTACAGCTGCGACTTGCCCACCGGCGCGCCGGCGCGCATCAACAGCGCGCTCAACGCCGCATGCTCGCGCGGCGTCATCGGCAGCAGCGTGCCGGCCAGCGTGAAGGCATGGCTCTCGCTGTCGTAGACCAGCGAGGCGCACTCCAATTTGGGGCGGCTGCGTCCCTGGCTGCGGCGCACCAAAGCGGCCAGACGGGCCTCGAGCTCCTCGATCGCGAACGGCTTGGCCAGGAAATCGTCGGCACCCAGGTTCAGGCCCCGGACCCGGTCGGGCAGCGTGCCTTGTGCCGTCAGCACCAGCACCGGCGTGGCATTGCCGCGGTTGCGCATTTCGGCGAGCAGCGTCAGGCCGTGCTTGTCCGGCAGGCCCAGGTCCAGCACCACCGCGTCGTATCCCGTGCCATCGGCGATCAACGCTTCCGCCGTGCGTGCGTCGCCCGCGTGGTCGACCACGAAGCCGCTCTGCTTGAGCGCGCGCGCCAGCCACGCGGCCATGTCGCGCTCGTCTTCAACCAGCAGGATGCGCATGGGACAGGGGTTTCTTCACCGGCGCAGCATAGCAAGAGTTGGCGCGCAGCGAGCGCGGCGAGCCGTGATGCACGCTTGAGCAGAAGCCGGGCGTGCGCCATGGGTTCGCCTGCGGCCGCTTCAGGCCTGCAAGTCCGCCTTCGGCGCCGGCCCGGCCTCGTCCTCGCCCTCGGGCAGGTGGATCACCCCGGTGGTGTAGTTGTATTCGAAGACCTCGCCATGGCGGCCCCACTCGATCGCCGTGCGCAACACCCGCTCGGCCTCCGCGGCGTCGAGGCTTTCGCGCAGCAGATTGAGGAACGGCTCTTCGGGCAATTCGCCCGACGGCTCCTGTTCCAGGCTGTGGCGGATGTGCGCCGCCAGCGGCACGTGGGCGAGCAGTTGCTGGCCGAAGATCTGCTGCCGCACGGCGTGCTCGCCGTCGACGTAGCGCCGGCCCAGCGGCGTGATGTTCAGGTCGCCATGGGCCAGTTTGGCCAGGTCCAGCAGCGACACGGCCTGGCCCAGCGGCAGCAGCTCCTCGTCGGTCAGCTCGGTCTCTTCGGCCAGTTTGGGCAGGTCGGCGCGGCCGTTGAAGCGCTCGTCGACCAGCATTTCCAGCAAGCCTTCGATCCGGGCGACGTCGGCTTCGGGCAGCCGGTCGGCCAGGTGCAGTTCGGCCGGTTCCTCGGCGGCGCGGCCGGCGCGCGGCGCCCCCGCCGTCATCAGCGCGTAGATCTCGTCGATCAGCATGCGGACCTGGGCGCTTTCCGGGTTGCGGGGCCGCGGCAACTGCACCGACAGCTGATAGCGCACCCGCCCGGGGTCGCTGGCGAAAATCAGAACCCGGTCAGCCATCAGCACCGCTTCCTCGATGTTGTGCGAGACCACCAGCATCGCCTTGGTGGGCATCGCGCCGCTGGCCCACAGCTCGAGGATGTCCTGGCGCAGGCGCTCGCCGGTCAGCACGTCCAGCGCCGAGAAGGCCTCGTCCATCAGCAACACCTCGGGCTGCACGACCAGGGCGCGCGCCAAGCCGACGCGCTGGCGCATGCCGCCCGACAATTCGCGCGGCAAGGCGCCTTCGAACCCTGCCAGCCCAATCAGCGCGATGGCTTTTTCCGCGGCCGCCGCCCGCTTTTCCGGCTCGATGCCGCGCGCCTCCAGGCCGATTTCGACGTTCTGCTGCACCGTCAGCCAGGGGAACAGGGCGAACGACTGGAACACCATGCCCACGCCACGCGCCGGCCCGTACAAGGGCTGGCCGCGATAGCGCACTTCGCCGCCGTCGGCCGTGAGCAGGCCGGCCATGATGCGCAGCAGGGTCGACTTGCCGGAACCCGACTGCCCGAGCAGGGCGACGATCTCGCCTTCGGCCAGCCGGAAGTCGACGCCTTCCAGCACCGAGCGGGCGCTGCCGTCCGCCGAGCGGAAAGACTTCTGGACGGATTTCAGTTCGATGATGGCTTGCGACATGGCTTTGGCGCTCAGAAGTGCATGCGGTCTTCGGCCAGCTGATAGAGCCGGCGCCAGACGAAATGGTTCATCCCCATGACGAACACGCACATCACGGCGATGCCCAATGCGATGCGGGGAAAGTCGCCGGTGGCGGTCATGTGCGCGATGTAGCTGCCCAGGCCCTGGGCCTGCAGCGTGGTATCGCCCCAGGTCACGTATTCGGCCACGATGCTGGCGTTCCAGGAGCCGCCGCTGGCCGTGATCGCGCCGGTGACAAAGCTCGGGAACACCGCTGGCAACAGGTAGCGGCGCCACTTGAGCCAGCCCGTCAGCTGCAGGTTCTGCGCCGCGTAGCGCAGCTCGGTCGGGATGGTGGATGCGCCGGCGATCACGTTGAACAGGATGTACCACTGGGTGCCCAGCACCATCAGTGGCGACAGCCAGATGTTCGGATTGAGGTGCCAGCGGACGATGAACAGCACGGCGACCGGGAACATCAGGTTCGCCGGGAAGGCCGCAAGGAACTGCACGGTGGCCTGCAAGCGGCCGGCCCAGCGCGGGTTCATGCCGATCCAGACGCCCACCGGCACCCATACCAGCGCCGCCAGGGCGATCAGCAGCAGCACGCGCAGCATCGTGTAGAAGCCCAGCAGGAACACGTGGCCGACCTCACCCCAGCCGACTTCGCCGTGGATGAAGGTGACCAGCCACCACAGCGCGAACAGCACCGCGCCGGCCAGCACCGCGTCGCCGACCCGGGCCACCATCGGGTTGGGCCGAACCGGCCGCGCGCGGATCGAGGTGCCGTCGTGATCGAGCCGGAACAGCAGCAGCGAACGCTCGAGCAGGCGCACCACGGCCCGCCCGAGCAACTGCACGCGGTCGGTGCGCCGCAGCCAGGTGAGCAGCCACGAACTCGGCACGTTCTCGCCGCCGCTTTCCTCGAAGCGGAACTTGTCGGCCCAGGCGATCAGCGGCCGGAAGAACAATTGGTCGTACAGCACGATGCCCACCAGCATGCCGGCGATGGCCCAGCCGATCGCGCCCAGGTCGCGCGCCTCGATGGCCAGCGCGATGTACGAGCCCACGCCCGGCAGCTTGATGTTCTGGTTGGACACCGAGATGGCTTCCGATGCGACGACGAAGAACCAGCCGCCGGACATCGACATCATCATGTTCCACAGCAGCCCCGGCATCGCGAACGGCAATTCGAGCCGCCAGAACCGCTGCCAGCCGGAAAGTTGAAAAACGCGCGCCGCTTCCTGCAGCTCCTGCGGAACCGTACGCAGCGACTGGTACAGGCTGAACGCCATGTTCCAGGCCTGCGAGGTGAAGATGGCGAAGATGGCCGCGCATTCCACCCCGAGCAGGCTGCCGGGAAACAGGGCGATGAAGCCGGTGACGGTGATCGACAGGAATCCCAGGATCGGGATCGACTGCAGGATGTCCAGCAGCGGAATCATCACGCGCTCGGCGGCGCGGTACTTCGCCGCCACCGCCGCGAAGACACAGCTGAAGAGAAGCGACGCGCCCAGCGCGAGGAACATGCGCAAGGTCGTTCGCAACAGGTAGTACGGCAGCATCCACGGATCGAGCGTCAGCGGCAGTGCTTCGCCCACGGCGTACGGGCGAGCCATCTGCGAGCCCGCGAAGGCCAGCGCGAACAGGAGGGCCAGCACCAGGGGCAGCAGCGCCCAGTCCCAGCGATTGCCGCTGGACTCGACGACCTGGCGCGGGAAGAAGGTCTTTTGGGTCACGCTTGCGAACGGGCAATGCGGCGGAACGCCGGTTGGGTGGCCGATTATGGGCGGGTCGGTCCGCACATCCGGGTCGCCGGTCCGCTCGACGGCCCCCGCAGTCCCGTCCACAATGGCAGCGATGCCCTGGGTCGAGCACTTCACCACGCGCCACTGGCTGACATTGCACGCCATCGTGGTGGTGCTGGGCCTGGTGTTCTATG
>JAAOZX010000432.1 GCA_012274225.1 Comamonadaceae bacterium
TATCGGGCAGCAAGCAGGATCCCCCGGTTCACTGCATTGATGTCGGAGCGGCGATCCGCGCTTCCGGGTCCTGGATGCCCTTGAGGATCAGCTTGCCGCCCCAGCGCTTCTTGATTCATTCGATGTCGGCCCAGGTCAGCGTCGGGTCGAACTGCTGCGACGACCACTCGAACAGCGAGCCCATGTTCTCCACACCCTTGACGTGCCCGACCCCATTGCCGAACTGCCGGCGGGGGGTGCCCAACATGCCCAGGCCCCAGCGTGGCTTGGTCATCGTGTTCAGCATGTTGGTCACGGTGAGCTTGGGCGGCGCCGACAGGCCGTTGCGCAGATCCTTGTGGCGCTGGCCGATGATCTGCAGGTCCAGCGCGAGTACCGGTGCCGAGCAGTTCGCGGCCTCGGCCCGGTCGATCAATCGCCCGATGAAGTCGCGGCGACGGCGGGGGCGACCGATTCGATCCGGAGTTAAAGTGGGCGGGTGAACAAATACCTGCCCACGATCATCGCGCTGCTGCTCGCGGCCTGCGGCCAGACCGGCGCCGAGCCGATCGGCGAAGTCGATACCGTCTTCAAGCTGATCGGCCCGGACCACAAGATCGTCGTCGAGGCCTACGATGACCCCAAGGTATCGGGCGTCACCTGCTACCTGTCCCGCGCCAAGACGGGCGGCCTCAAGGGTGCGTTCGGGCTGGCCGAAGACCGGGCCGAGGCGTCGATCGCCTGCCGCCAGATCGGGCCCATCGCCTTCAATGCCGGCAAGCTGGAAAGGCAGGAGGAAATGTTCAACGAGCGCATCTCGCTGGTGTTCAAGAAGCTGCGGGTGATCCGCATGGTGGACGCCAAGCGCAACGCCCTGGTCTATCTCACCTACTCCGACCGGGTGATCGAGGGCTATCCCCAGAACAGCGTCACCGCGGTGCCGCTGCCAGCTGGCACGGTGCTGCCGCTGAAGCAGTGACCCCGGGCTTCCTTTGTCCGACACCCCATCCCCCGCCGTGCTGATCAGCGAGGTCGGCCCGCGCGACGGCCTGCAATCGGTGACCGAGGACCTGGTGTTCATGTTCGAAGCCATGGGCGTGCCCACCGGCATCGACATCGAAAAGCGGATCGCGGCGCGCGCGCCGCTGTTGGCGGGCCTGCCCGGCGAGCCGGTCTACGGCATGACGCCGCAGGCCGGGCTGCCCAAGGGTTTCGTACAGGGAGCGCTCCATGGCTGAAAACCGCCTGCCTTATGAGGGCCTGCGGGTGGTCGAGTTCACCCACATGGTGATGGGCCCGACCTGCGGGATGGTGCTGGCCGACCTGGGCGCGGAGGTGATCAAGGTCGAGCCGGTCGGCCACGGCCGGGAGGGCGATTCGACCCGCCGCCTGCTCGGATCCGGCGCCGGCTTCTTCCCGCTGTTCAACCGCAACAAGAAAAGCGTGGCGCTGGACCTTCAGACGCCCGCCGGCAGGGAAGCCGTGCTGCGGCTCATCGCCACGGCCGACATCGTCAGCGAAAATTTCAAGCCCGGCACGATGAGAAAGCTGGGACTCGATTACGAAAGTCTGAAGCAGCTGAATCCGCGGCTGATCTACGTGAGCCACAAGGGTTTCCTGCCCGGCCCGTATGACCATCGCACGGCGCTGGACGAAGTGGTGCAGATGATGGGTGGCCTCGCCTACATGACCGGGCGGCCCGGCGACCCGCTGCGCGCGGGCACCAGCGTCAACGACATCATGGGCGGCATGTTCGGTGCGATCGGCGCGATGGCGGCGCTGGCCCAGCGCGAGAAGACCGGCTGCGGCCAGGAGGTGCAGGCCGCCCTGTTCGAGAACAACGTGTTCCTGGTCGCGCAGCACATGATGCAGTTCGAGGTGACCGGCAAGCCGGCCGCGCCGATGCCCGCGCGCATTTCGGCCTGGGCGGTGTACGACGTGTTCGAGGTGAAGGACGGCGGGCAGATCTTCCTGGCGGTGGTGAGCGACACCGCCTGGGCGATCTTCTGCGACGCTTTCGGCTTTGCCGACCTGAAAGAAGACCCGCGTCTGGCCACCAACAACCACCGGGTGCGCGCTCGCGAATGGCTGATCCCGCTGTTGCGCGACCGGCTCAAGGGCTTCAGCGCCGCGGAACTGGCCGCGCTGTTCGAGAAACACGCGCTGCCGTTCGCGCCGATCACGCGACCGGAAGACCTGCTCGATGACCCGCACCTCAAGGCCACCGGCGGCCTGGCGCCGCTGACGCTGCCCGACGGGCGCACCGCCCAGACCGTGCTGTTGCCATTCACGCTGGGCGGCCAGCGCCCGGGCATTCGCCTCGATCCGCCGAAACTCGGCGAGCACAACCGCCAGCTGCTGGGCGAACTCGGCTATTCGCCGGCCGAAATCGAGGCCTTGAGTCCGCCCTTGTACGAATAAGCCGATGTCCCTTTCCAACATGGCCGCTTTCGCGTTCGGTCCGCATCTTCAGGAGCAACCATGAACCTCAAGCGCCGCATCGCAATCGCCTGCGCAGTCCTCGCCGCCTTCGCCTGGCTGGGCACGGCACAAGCCGACACCTGGCCGGACAAGCCGGTCCGCTTCGTCGTGCCCTACACGCCCGGCGGCGGCACCGATACGCTCAGCCGCCAGATCACCGAA
>JAAOZX010000079.1 GCA_012274225.1 Comamonadaceae bacterium
GCAGTGCATGTCGTCGGCCCACTGGGACTGGCCGATCGCCAGGTAGGGACAGTCAGGGCTCACCGCACCGAGTTCGAGGTAGCGCAGGTTCATCGCCAGCGCGTACTTGACCTCGGCGCTGCGCAAGCCATTGCGGGCGAGCTTCTGTGCATGATTGACGACGGTGATGTGGGCATAAGCGCCGGCCATGTCTGCCTTTCGTCGGGCTGATCCGGCGCATTCCAGGAGTCGCGCGGCGACAATCGCCCGATGAGCAGCGGACCCAGGGCCAAGCCTCTGTACGACCGGCGACAAGTCGGCTGGCTCTCGCTGGCTCAATTGATCACATGGGGCAGCGTGTTCTACACCTTTGCACTGCTGCTGGAGCCGGTGGAACGCGAACTGGGCCTGACCCGCGCCCAGTCTTCGCTGGCATTCAGCCTGGCGCTGCTGGCCGAGGGCCTGCTGGCCTATCCGATCGGTCGCTGGATCGACCAGGGCCATGAGCGGGCGGTGATGACCTGCGGCTCGCTGCTGGCCGCGGCCTGCCTGGCCTGGCACAGCACCATCCACAGCGTGGCGGGCTTCTACCTCGTCTGGACCGGGCTGGGCGTCGCCCTCGCGGCGACGCTTTACAACCCGGTGTTCGCGGTGGTGACGCGACGCTATCCGCTGGACTTTCGCCGCGCGATCATCACCCTCACCTTTCTCGGCGGGCTGGCCAGCACCGTCTTCATCCCGCTGTCGGCCTGGCTGATCCAGTCGCTGGGATGGCGCCATGCGCTGTGGGTGCTTGCGGGCCTGCACCTGGCGGTTTGCGTGCCGATTCACGCCGTGCAACTGCGTGGCGCGCCGCCCGCCGCCGCCGCGGTGCGCGGCGTCGAGCGGGCCTCGACATCGATCTACCTGCGCAGCGCGCCCTTCCTGTTGATCGGCGTGTTCGTGGTCGGCATGATGGGCGTCACGGCGGCACTGCCGCCGCACATGATCAGCCTGCTGCGCGGCAACGGCCTCGCCGAGGCCTGGGTGATCGCCATTCCTGCCAGCATCGGGGCGATCCAGGTGCTGGGACGCCGGCTGCTGTTCTTCTTCGAGCACCACTTCGACCTGCACCTGGCCAACCGGCTGATCCCGGTGCTGATTCCGCTGGGACTGGCGGCCCTGCTGGCCGGTGCCGGCCACCCCTGGGCCGCGCTGCTGTTCGTGCTGCTCTACGGCCTGGGCAATGGGATGCTCACCATCGTCAAGGGCACCGCGATCGCGCAGTACGTCAATCGCGAGCACGTGGCTTCGCTCAACGGCGCGCTCGGGGTGCCGACGGCGGTGGCCCGGGCCTTGTCGCCGGTCCTGCTGGGACTGCTCTGGAGCCCGGAAGCGGGCTACACCTGGGGCCTCTGGCTGTTGCTGGTCATGAGCGTGGTGGCCGCCCTGGCCTTGCTGCTGGCGCAACGCAAGGCTCTGGCCGTCGCCTGACCCCGGCGCTTCAGGAGTCCGCCGGCGCGCCGGGTGGCTGCTTCAGGCGGGCCTCCCGGGCGAGCCGATCTTCGTCCACCGCCTTGGCGCAGCCCGCGCCGAACAGCAGCACGGCCGAAGAAAAATAGATCCACATCAGCAGCACCACCAGCGAGCCGGCCGCGCCGTAGGCCGAGACCACCGCCGCGCCCGACAGATAGGCCGCCAGCAGCTGACGACCGGCGGTGAACAGCGTGGCGCCCACTATCGCGCCGAAGGCCAGGCTGCGCGAACCCGGCTTGGGGCCGGTGCTCATGCGCATCAGGCCGAAGAACAGAGCCGCGCAGATGGCGAAGGCGATGACTTCGGTCAGCACCCGGATCGCCTGCTCGAAGGCGAGGCCGCTGCCGGCCCAGCCCGAAGCGAGTTTGAGCAGGGTCGAAATAACCAGTGAGACCAGCAGCAGGAAGCCGAAGGCCAGCACATAGCCCACCCCGCGCAACCTCAGCGATGCGCTGTACCACCACTTCTGCTCGGCCACCGTTTCGCTGCCGCTGACCCACATGCGCTCGAAGGCGGCCTGCAGTTCGCTGAACACTCCGGTGGCGCCCGACAACAGAACCGCGAATCCCACCAGCGATGCGATCAGCCCTTGCCGCGGCTCCTTGGCGCTGGCCAGGGCCTGCTGGATCAGCACGCGACCTTGTTCGCCGACGATGCCACCGATCTGCGTGGTCAGCCCTTTCTCCAGCAGCTGGCGATCGAGCCACCAACCCAGGACGGCCACCAGCAATAGCAGCAGCGGTGCCAGGCTGAGAATGCCGTAGAACGACATCGCGGCGCTCATGCGCCCGCCGTTGGCTTCACTCCACAGGTGGGCGGCACGGACGAACGGAGCGACCGGCCGCGGCACACGGCGCAGCCAGCGCGGAACGTGGTCGATCAGGGGCATGTCCGCATCGTGGTATCCGGGCAGCGAGCGCCGGTATCAGCAGGGACTTGCGGCGAGGGTGGGAACCCTCCCGCAAGGTTCAGGGCTTTTCCAGCTTGTCGCCGCTCACCTTCACCACGGTGCCCGCCTTCCAGAACGGCTTGGCTTCCTGCTCGTAGGTCTTGATGGTGCCGTCCTTCAGCTTCACGGTCGTGACCCACACGACCTTGGCGTTGTGTTTCTGCTCCAGCTTCTCGCCCACGTAGCCGCCGGCAGCGGCCCCGCCGATGGTGGCCACGGTGTTGCCCGTGCCGCCGCCGAGCTGGTGGCCCAGTAAGCCGCCAATCAACGCGCCGCCGACCATGCCGGCCTTGCTGGTCTTGGTCTTCCGCTCTTTCTGCCTGACGGACTGGACGGTGCCGCATTCGTCACACACCGCGACCGGCGCGTGCTTCGGTGCCGGCGCATAGGGAGCGCTTTGCGCGAAAGCGCCGCCGGCGGCTGAAATCAGCAGAGCGGCAAGCAGGATACTTTTCATGATGCGCCTTTCGAACGTTGTAATTCTTCCGAGTCAGTCCGGCTGACGGCTGCGGCTGCGCGAACTCGTCACAGGTTCGGCGCCAACAATTTTTGCAGCTGCGCCACCTCGGCGCCGCGCCGCCGTGCCAGGTCCTGCAACTGGTCTTCGCCGATCCGGCCCACGTTGAAGTAGGTACTGTCCGGGTGACTGAAATAGAAGCCGCTGACGCTGGCCGCCGGCATCATTGCCAGGCTTTCCGTGAGTGTAATACCCACGTCCTGCGCGGCCAGCACATCGAACATGTCGCGCTTGACGCTGTGGTCGGGACATGCCGGGTAGCCGGGCGCCGGGCGGATGCCCTGGTACTTCTCGGCGATCAGGTTCTCGACCGGCAATGCCTCCTGCGGTGCGTAGCCCCAGAGATCCTTGCGCACGCGCTCGTGCAGCAGTTCGGTAAAAGCCTCGGCCAGCCGGTCCGCCAGCGCCTTCAGCGTGATGGCCGAGTAGTCGTCGTGATCGTCGAGGAAATACTTTTCCTTCTTCTCGCTGCCAATGCCGGTCGTCACCGCGAACATGCCGATGTAGTCGGGGGCCACGCCCTTCGGGGCGATGAAATCGGCCAGGCAGCGGCTGGGCCGCATGACCCCGTCGATCGTCTGCTTTTCGGTCTGCTGGCGCAGGCCGAACCAGGTCATCGCGAGCTGGTTGCGCGCTTCGTCGTTGTACAGCTCGATATCGTCGTCGTTGACGGTGTTGGCCGGCCAGAATCCCATCACCGCGTTGGCCGTGAGCCAGCGTCCCTCGATCAGCCGCTTGAGCATGCGCTGGCCATCGGCATAGACGCGAACCGCTTCGCTGCCCACGACCTCGTCTTTCAGGATCGCCGGGAAGCGTCCGGCCAGATCCCAGGTCTGGAAGAACGGTCCCCAGTCGATGTATTTCGCGAGCTCGGCCAGATCGAAGTTCTTGAACAGCCGGCGGCCGATGAACTTGGGGCGCGGCGGCTGGTAGCCCGCCCAGCCTACCGGCGTCCTGTTGGCGCGCGCCTTCGCCAGCGGCCACAGCGGCACCTGCTTCTTGTTGGCGTGCTGATGCCGCACCTTCTCGTAATCGGCGGTGACGTCGGCGATGTATTTCGCCGCCTGGTCCGACAGCAGGCCCTGCGCCGCGTTGACGCTGCGCGAAGCGTCGGGCACATAGACCACCGGGCCTTCGTAGTGAGGCGCGATCTTCACCGCCGTGTGGACACGGCTGGTGGTGGCGCCGCCGATCAGCAGCGGAATCTTGCGGATGCGGAAGTGATCGTCCTTCTGCATCTCGCCGGCCACGTACTGCATCTCCTCCAGCGACGGCGTGATCAGCCCCGACAGCCCGACGATGTCGGCGCCCTCGACCTTGGCGCGGGCCAGGATCTCGTGGCACGGCACCATCACACCCATGTTCACGACTTCGAAGTTGTTGCACTGGAGCACGACGGTGACGATGTTCTTGCCGATGTCGTGCACGTCGCCCTTCACGGTGGCGATGACGATCTTGCCCTTGGCCTTGACGTCCTGGCCGGCCGCGGCCTGGAGCTTCTTTTCCGCCTCGATGTAGGGAATCAGATGGGCCACCGCCTGCTTCATGACGCGCGCCGACTTCACCACCTGCGGCAGGAACATCTTGCCCTGGCCGAACAGGTCGCCCACGATGTTCATGCCATCCATCAGCGGGCCTTCGATGACGTGCAGCGGCCGCCCGCCCTTGGCCAGGATGCCCTGGTACGCTTCCTCGGTGTCGGCGACGATGAAGTCGGTGATGCCGGAGACCAGCGCATGCGACAGGCGCTGTTCGACAGTACCCGCCCGCCATTCGTTGCGCTTGCTGTCGTCCCTGGCGCCGCTCTTGGCCGACTCGGCGATTTCCACCAACCGCTCACCGGCGTCAGGACGGCGATTGAGCACCACGTCTTCCACCCGCTCGCGCAATTGCGGCTCGAGCTCGTCGTACACCCCGACCATGCCGGCATTGACGATGCCCATGTCCATTCCCGCCTGGATCGCGTGGTACAGGAACACGGTGTGGATGCATTCCCGCACGGGGTCGTTGCCGCGGAAGGAGAAGCTCACGTTGGAGACCCCGCCCGAAACCTTCGCGCCGGGCAGGTTCTGCTTGATCCAGCGGGTGGCATTGATGAAGTCGACCGCGTAGTTGTTGTGCTCCTCGATGCCGGTGGCGATCGCAAAGATGTTCGGGTCGAAGATGATGTCCTCGGGCGGGAAGTCCACTTCGTCGACCAGGATGCGGTAGGCCCGCTCGCAGATGGCGATCTTGCGCTCGTAGGTGTCGGCCTGGCCCTGTTCGTCGAAGGCCATCACCACGGCGGCGGCGCCATAGCGCCTGACGAGCTTCGCGTGGTGCTTGAAGGCCTCCACGCCCTCCTTCATCGAGATCGAGTTGACGATGGCCTTGCCCTGGATGCAGCGCAGGCCCGCCTCGATCACTTCCCATTTCGACGAGTCGACCATGATCGGAACCCGCGCGATGTCCGGCTCGCTGGCGATGAGGTTGAGGAATCGCACCATCGAGGCCTTGCTGTCGAGCATGGCCTCGTCCATGTTGATGTCGATGACCTGGGCGCCGTTTTCCACCTGCTGGCGTGCCACGGCCAGGGCCTGCTCGAACTGGTCGTTCAGGATCATGCGGGCGAACGCCTTCGACCCGGTGACGTTGGTGCGCTCGCCGATGTTGACGAAGCTCGCCGTTGGCAAGGCCCCCTGGACCGGGTCAGCGGCGACGCCGATCGTGACCGGCTCCAGGCCCGCGAGTCTCAAGGGGGGGACATGTACTGCATCCGGCATGGCTCATCCTGCATGGTGACGGCGCTTGGCCGGCGGTTGATGGAGGTGAGCGCCGTTGGGTCCTCAAGCCTGGCGGCCGGGGATCCCGGTCGCTGCAGCGCTCCTTGAGCTGCGCCGATTTTACGTGGGCCCGGTCGGGCGGCCGCGCTCCGGGTGTTAACCCTCGGCCGCGTGCAGGAATCGCAACGCCCTGATCCAAATCAGTTGAGCGGTGAGCGGCCGCTTGCCAGAATGGGGCTTCACCTGTTTTTGAGGAGTCGTGCAAATGGCCACCCACCCCTGCCTGCGCGCATTGCGCGCCCTGGGCGTCACGCTCGCGCTCGGCGCGTCCCTGCTGGCCGGCGCCGTCCACGCGCAGGGCAGCAGCAGCGCGATCCGCATCCTGGTGGGCTTTCCGCCGGGCGGGGGCACCGATGCCATCGCCCGCACCCTGGCCGAGAAGCTGAAGGACCAACTGGGCCAGCCCGTGCTGGTGGACAACCGCGCAGGCGCCGGCGGCCAGATCGCCGCCCAGATGCTGAAGGCGGCCCCCCCCGACGGCTTGACCTATTTCATCAGCCACGATCACACGATTTCCATCCTGCCGCTGGTCACCAAGACCCCCGGCTTCGACCCGGCCCACGATTTCGTGCCAGTGGCCGGATTCGCCACCTTCGTCAACGCATTGGCGGTTTCCGGCGGAACGCCCGCCAAGTCCATGGCCGAATACGTGGCCTGGGTGCGCCAGCAGGGCGGAAAGGGCAATGTGGGGGTGCCGGCCCCGGCCTCGGTGCCGGAGTTCCTGGTCAAGCTGATCGGCCAGAAGTGGGGGCTCGACCTGCAGGCGGCGCCCTATCGCGGCAGCGCGCCGATGATGGCGGATATGCTGGGCAATCAGATCGGCGCCGGTGTCGGCTCGATTCCCGACTTCATCGAAAACCACAAGGCGGGCAAGATCCGCGTGATTGCGGTCATGGGCCCCGCGCGCCAGGCCGCGGTTCCGGATGTGCCGACATTCGCCGAACTGGGCCTGGCGGGCTTCGAGGATGTTCCCTATTACGGCTTCTTCGCGCCGGCCGGCACGCCGCAGGCCGCGATCGACCGCTTTTCCGATGCGCTGGCCAAGGTGCTCGCCCAACCCGACGTGCGCCAACACTTGAGCGGGCTCGGACTGTCGGTCGAATACATGTCGCAGCAGCAACTGGGCAGTCGCGAGCGGGCGTACACACAGACCTGGACCCGTATCATCCGCAACAGTGGATTCCAGCCGCAGTAGCGCAGGGCGGACGGCTCCGTCAGGGAGCATGATGGAGGGCCGCGCCCGGTGAGCCGTTAAGTCAACATTAAGGCTTTCGGAGCAGACTTCGGCATGTCCCCACCGCCAGCCCTCATGAACTATCCCGCCGAGCCCCAAGCATTTCTGGCGCCGACCCCCGCCGCGCCGGGGCGCCCCTTGCACGGCCAGCTGCAATCGGCCACCCACCCGGCCATCCGGGTCGCGCGTGACCGGACCCCGTCGCTGTCCTGCGTGATCCCGTGCCGCAACGAAGCAGGCAATCTGGACTTGCTGCTGCCGCAGTTGATGGAACTGCTGCCCACCCTGACCACCGGCTGGGAAATCATCCTGGTGGACGACGGCAGCACCGACAGCACCCCCGCCGTCATGGCCGACTGGTCGGCGCTGCCCGGGTTCCGCATGCTTCAGCTGTCGCGCAATTTCGGCAAGGACGCCGCCTTGACGGCCGGCCTGCAGGCCGCCGCGGGCGCGGTGGTCGTGATGATGGACGCCGACCTGCAGCATCCACCGGCCTTGATTTCCGCGATGGTCGAGCAGTGGCGCCAGGGCGCCGACGTGGTCTATGCGGTGCGCGCGAACCGTGACGACGAGGGACCCTTCAAGCGACTGGGGGCGCGGCTTTTCTACACACTGCTGAACCGTTCCGCGCGTTTCGAGGTGCCGGCCGATGCCGGCGACTTCCGCTTGCTGGACCGCGCCGCGGTCGACGCCCTGCTGGCCCTGCCCGAGCGCAACCGCTTCATGAAAGGCCTGTACGCCTGGATCGGCTTCGAGGCGGTGGCGCTCCCCTACCTGCCCAAACCCCGCGCGCATGGCCACAGCCACTTCAGCGCCGCGCGCCTTATTCACATGACCGTCGACGGTCTCACGTCCTTCACGACCTGGCCGCTGCGACTGGTAAGCGCGATCGGTGTGGCGATGGCCCTGGCCGGCTTCAGCTACGGCTCCTATATCGTGATCGACTACTTCCTGTACGGCAACTCGGTCTCAGGCTGGACCACCATCGTGGCAACCCTGCTGTTCTTCCTGGGCGTGCAGATGATTTCCCTGGGGATCATGGGCGAGTACGTGGCCCGCATCTTCGAGGAAGTGAAGGGCCGGCCGCTGTACATCGTCAAGCGCGACCTCGGCCAGGGCCTGCGGGCACCCCCGCAGTGAAGCGACCCGACCTGTCGGGCCAGCGGCTTGGCCCCAGTGTCTTGCTGCTGCTGGTCGTCCTGTGGCTGGCCGGCACCGCATGGGTGCGTCCGCTGGCGCTGCCCGACGAAGGCCGCTACGTGGGCGTCGCTTGGGAAATGGTGCGCTCGGGGCACTGGCTGGTGCCGACCCTGGACGGTCTGCCGTATTTCCACAAGCCGCCGCTGTTCTACTGGATCACCGCCACCTCGCTGTCGTGGCTCGGCACCCATGAGTGGGCCGGCCGGGCCGCCCCGCTGCTGGGTGCGCTGGCGGGCATTTTCACGCTGTATCGCTTTGCCCGGCGCCAGGCGGGCGAGTCGACTGCCCGGCTGGTGCTGCTCGCGCTGGCGACCCCGCCGCTGTTCTTCGTCGGGGCGCAGTTCGCCAACCTCGACATGCTGGTCGCCGGCTGCATTGCCGTGACGATCCTGGCCGCGGCCCAGGCCATCCTGCAGGCGCAACGCGGCGAACCGTTCCGCCGGGCGCTGGCGCTGGCCTTCCTGTTCGCAGCGCTGGGCCTGTTGGCCAAGGGCTTGATCGGCGCGGTATTGCCGACACTGGTGGTGCTGGCGTGGCTTGCCGTATTGCGGCGCCCGCGCCTGCTGTTGCCCTTGCTGTGGCTGCCCGGGTTCGCGCTGTTCCTGGCCGTGGCGGCCCCGTGGTTCCTGGCCATGCAGTGGCGCTTCGCCGACTTCGCCGATTACTTCTTCGTCGTTCAGCATTTCAAGCGGTTCTCGGCCGGCGGCTTCAACAACGTGCAGCCCTTTTTCTTCTTTCCGGTCGTGCTCGCGCTGCTGACGCTGCCGTGGTTCGCCTGGCTGCCCCTGGCTGGCCGGCGCAGCTACTGGAGCGATCCGCAGCACGGCCCGGTTCGGCAATTGATGTGGCTCTGGATCGCCGTGCTGACGGTCTTTTTTTCGCTGCCCCAATCCAAGCTGGTCGGCTACATCCTGCCCGTGACTTTCCCGCTGGCTTACCTGGTCGGCGACGGCGCCGCTCGGGTGCTGGCCGCATCGCCGCGCGCCCGCAGTCTTTGGCGGCTCACCGCCGCAGTGGCGGCGACGGCCTGCGTCGCTGCGGTCGTGCTGGCGGCGGTCTTCGCGGACAGGTCGCTGCGCGACCTCGGCCGCACGCTGGCCCGACAGGTCCAGCCGCAGGATACGGTCGTGTTCCTCAACGACTATTACTTCGACATTCCGTTCTACGCTGGCCTGCGCTCGCCGGTGCTGGTGGTCGACGACTGGAACGATCCGCAGCTCACGCAGCGCGACAACTGGCGCAAGGAATTGTTCGACGCGCGGCGCTTCAGCCCGCCCTTGGCGCGGCCGGTGCTGGTGCAACCGGCGTCGCTGCCGCAGACCCTCTGCACCGCGACAGTGACCTGGGTCGTCGCCCATTCCGACAACCTGCACCGCCATCCGGAACTGGCCCGGGGCGCCGAGGTAGCCCGGCACGACAACACGGTGCTTTGGCGTGTGCCCGGCCGCGGGCCCGGC
>JAAOZX010000433.1 GCA_012274225.1 Comamonadaceae bacterium
CCCGCCGCCGGGATCGGCCGCATTGCCGGAGCCGAAGGCAGTGCGGGCGACGCCAGGCCCGGCTGAACCATCGGCGCCTGCTGGGAGATGGCGGGCGGCGGCAATGACTGAGACGCGGCAACGCTGGCGAGCAACGAGGCGGCCGCCGCGAGGACTAAGGCCCGGGGCCGCGGGCGCGATGTGTAATGACGGGTCTGCAAGGGGTACCTCCTGCGGGCGAGAGCCGGCTCGGTGGCTCGATCTTCCGCAACCCCAGCGGTCCGGCCAGCCGTTGATAGCGCCAAAGGCTGTAGGACCATACGCACCGGCTCGCGGCGCCGGGCTACCCGAGCGCCCCTTCGAGCCTGGCACTGGAGATCGCGATCGGCCCTTTATTCCTGCCGTCGACTGGATCGAAGGCGCTGCCGCCCGGGCCGATCCAAGGATTCAGGACGGCTGAGCTCGCACTGGCCGTTCCTGGTAGTGCGGGTGGGTGCCGGACATTTCCTTTGAAACATCCGGCGGGCTGGCTGACGCACAATCGATACCAGATCACGAGGGGAATGCGATGGGCAAGCGGCTGACACAGATTGCAACCCGGACCGGCGACGACGGCACCACTGGCCTGGGCGACAACACCCGGCTTTCAAAGGACAGCCTGCGCGTGCAGGCCATGGGCGACGTGGACGAGCTCAATTCCCACATCGGCCTGCTGCTGTGTGAGCAGTTGCCCGATGAAGCGCGTGAGCTCCTGGTCGAGATCCAGCACCAGCTGTTCAACCTGGGCGGTGAGCTGTCGATCCCGGGCTTCGAACTGCTCAAGGCCGAGGCCGTGCTGGCGCTGGACGAAGCGCTCGCCCACCATAACGATCAGCTGCCCAAACTGCAGGAATTCATCCTGCCGGCCGGCAACCGGGCCGCGGCGCAGGCCCATGTCTGCCGTACCGTGGCGCGCCGCGCGGAACGTCGGGTGGTGGCGCTCGGCCGGACGGAGTCGCTGAACGAAACGCCGCGACAGTACCTCAACCGGCTGAGCGACCTGATGTTCGTGCTGGCGCGCGTCTTCAACCGGATGAATGGCGGAGACGACGTGTATTGGAAGAGCGAGCGGCTGAAGCGATCGGCACAAGAGTAGGCTGGTCTCGGCGGCAACAGGCGCGGCCCCCGTTGCGCCCAGCCGGCACGGTTACCCAGGGTTTCGTCGGTAGTAAATGGCTGCTACCCACTGCGTGGGGATAGCACGGAGCATTGTCATTCCCGCGCGATGCGCGGGAGGTCCCAGCAGCACAACCCAAGGAGCCAAGACGATGAATCCCGAAACCGCAGCACTCGTATTGATCGAGTTCCAGAACGACTTCACTTCCATCGGCGGCGTGTTCCACGACGGCGTCAAGGCCGTCATGGAATCGACCAACATGCTTGCCAACACCGTTGCCGTCGTCAAGAAGGCTCGCGCGGCGGGCGTGACCGTGATGCATGCGCCCATCGTCTTCGCGGAGGGCTATGGTGAAATCACCGGCCATCCCTACGGCATCCTCAAAGGGGTGGTCGACAACAAGGCGTTTCGCAAAGACACGTGGGGCGCGGCCATAGTCGACGCTCTCAAGCCCCAGCCCGGTGACATCGTCATCGAGGGCAAACGGGGTCTGGACGCGTTTGCGAGCACCAATCTCGACTTCATCTTGCGCAGCAAGGGCATCCGCACGGTGGTGCTGGGCGGCTTCCTCACCAATTGCTGCGTGGAGTCGACCATGCGCAGCGCGTATGAACGCGGGTTCGACGTGGTCACGCTGAAAGACTGCACGGCCACCCTGAGCCAGGAGGCACAGGACATGGCGCTTGCGCACAACTTCGGGATGTTCTCGCATCCCATGGGCTACCGGGCGTTTCTCGAGGAACTAGCGCCGGTCGCAGCCTAGGGCGGCCACCCCCGTCCCGCAATGTCAGTGCGGCCGTTGCTGATCGCGGCGGCCCGCTTGGGCAAGGGGCTCCCGCTCAGCTGTGCCGCCAGCCGCCCAGCGGGTCGGCAGCGCGTTCAATACCTGGCTGGCATCGAGCGAGCGGATGGGCACCGAGACATCCATGGGGATGCGCTGATGCGCCTGCAGCGCCATGTAGCGCAGGGCGCTGACCCGCAGGAATGAAGAAAAATTGCCAACCGCGCCGCGCGCGGCCACCAGCTCGTCATAGAGTTTTTCGATCAGCTGGACCACGCCCATGTCGTCGCGCCGGCCGATTTCCTCGAGCACTTCCCAGTACAGGTTTTCCAGGCGGATACTCGTCACCACGCCATGCAGCCGGACCGAGCGGGTTCTGGATGCGTAGCTGTCGGGGTTGGCGCTGATGAAGATTTCGCACATGTTGCAAACTCCGTTAACACTACCGCCGCCCGACATCCAGGGGCATGGGATGAAAACCGAACCGGCATTGTGGCCGGCTCGGCCGCGCCAAAGGTATTAGCCGGCTACTTCCCCGACTGCGCGCCACCCCGCGACGGCCGAGTCTAGGCGGGCTTGTGCGCCGGCGCAGGCTCGCGGTTCAGCAGCGCGTACAGCAGGATGGCGCCGAAGGTCGCGGTGCCTATGCCGCCCAGCGCGAAGCCGCCGAACTTGAGCGTGAAATCGCCGGTGCCCAGCACCAGCGTGATGGCCACGACGATCAGGTTGCGGTTCTGCGAGAAGTCGACCTTGTTGTCGACCCAGATCTTGGCGCCTGCGGTGGCGATCAGGCCGAACACCACGATCGAGACGCCGCCCATCACCGGCAGCGGGATGGCCTGGATCACGGCCCCGAACTTCGGTGAGAAGCCCAGCACGATCGCGATGAACGCCGCCACCACGAACACCGCGGTGGAATAGATCTTGGTCGCGGCCATCACGCCGATGTTCTCGGCATAGGTGGTCACGCCGGTGCCGCCGGCCGCACCGCTGATCATGGTCGCTACCCCGTCGCCGATGAACGCGCGGCCGATGTACGGGTCGAGGTTGCGGCCGGTCATGGCTGTGACGGCCTTGAGGTGACCGAGGTTCTCCGCCACCAGGATGATGGCGACCGGAACGATCAGCATCATCGCGTTGCCGTTGAACACCGGCGCGGCGAATCCGGGCGTGCCGATCCAGGCCGCGTTGGCGATGCCCGACAGGTCCAGCGGCTTGCCCAGTCCCATGCCGTTGGCCAGGACGGCGTAGACGATGCTCGCCATCACCAGGCCGACCAGGATCAGCAGGCGTTGCACCATTCCCCGCGTGAAGACCGCGACGACGCCGACGCAGACGAATGTGACGACCTGCATCCATGAATCGAAATTGCTGGCGGCCATGTTCTTGATCGGGATACCGGCGAGGTTCAGGCCGATCAC
>JAAOZX010000080.1 GCA_012274225.1 Comamonadaceae bacterium
AACAACCGGCTCGCGCTCCTGGGCCTCGAGCAGGACGGCTTTACCGACGCCGTGGCGGACGCCGTCCGCAAGTACGGCGCGCAACGCGTCGGGGTGTTCCTGGGCACCAGCACATCGGGCATCCTGCAGACCGAGCTGGCCTATCGCCGGCGCGACCCGGTCACTGGCGCCCTGCCTGCCGATTTTCTTTATGCCACGACCCACAACACGTTCTCCGTGGCCGACTTTGCGCGGCATCGTCTGGGCCTGACGGGTCCGGCCGTCGTGGTGTCATCGGCCTGCTCCTCGAGCGCCAAGGTGTTCGCCTCGGCCCGCCGGATGATGGCAGCCGGACTGATCGACGCCGCCGTGGTCGGGGGCGTGGACTCGCTGTGCCTGACGACCCTGTATGGCTTCAACTCGCTTGGCCTGATGTCCAGCCGGGCCTGCCGCCCGTTCGACGTCGCGCGCGACGGCATTTCCATCGGTGAGGCGGCGGCGTTCGCCCTGGTGGAACGCATGCCGCAGCACCTGGACGGGAACGCCGTGCTGCTGCTCGGCGTGGGCGAATCCAGCGACGCGTATCACATGTCCTCGCCCCACCCGGACGGACTCGGCGCGCGCATCGCCATGCAGGACGCGCTGGCAATGGCGCAACTGGCTGCGGCCGACATCGACTACATCAACCTGCACGGCACCGCCACGCCCAGCAACGACGTGGCCGAGACCAAGGCCGTCGCGGCCGTGTTCGGCTCCGGCACGCCGTGCAGCTCCACCAAAGGCGCGACCGGACATACGTTGGGGGCCGCGGGCGCCGTGGAGGCCGTGATTTGCGCACTGGCACTGCAAAACGACCTGTTGCCGGGAGGCCTCAATACGCAGCAGCTCGACCCGCTGCTGCCTCTGAATTACCTGCTGGAGAACCGCGAGCAGCCGGTCCGCCGCGTCCTGAGCAATTCTTTCGGCTTTGGCGGCACCAACTGCAGCCTGATCTTCGGCCGCGCTGGTTGAAGGCATCAAGATGACGCAGCCATCCACCCGCGGCGCGATGCCCCTCGACGTGTTCGTCGAAGGCATTGGCCTGTTGGGCCCTGGCATCGCGAGCTGGGCACAAGGCCGTCAGTGCCTGGCCGGCAGCCTGGCATACCAGAGCGCACGGTGTGTGCTCCCCTTGCCCATGGCACTGCCATCGGCCGAGCGGCGGCGTGCCGGTGCCGTGATCAAGGTATCGCTGGCCGTCGGCCAGGAAGCCGTCGAGGCCTCGGGCCTGCAGGCCAAAGACCTGCCCTCGGTCTTTTCCTCATCCAGCGGTGACGCTGTCAATTGCCACGAGATCTGCACTGCGCTGGCTTCCGGCGACCGGCTGATTTCGCCAACCCGCTTTCACAACTCGGTGCACAACGCCTCTTCCGGCTACTGGAGCATCGCCAGTGGCGCCATGGCCAGTTCGTCGGCGCTCTGCGCTTTCGATGCGGGGTTCGCGGCCGGCCTGCTGGAGGCCATGACCCAGTGCGTCGTCGAGGACAGTGCGGTGCTGCTGGTGGTCTACGACACCGAGTACCCAGAGCCGTTGCACAGCAAACGCACTATCCCCGACGCGATGGGTGTGGCGCTGGTCATCGCGCCCCGGCGCAGCGAGCGCAGCCTGGCCCGGATCAGCCTGGACGGCGCCCGCTTCCTCACGGCGTCGGCGGCGGACACCATGGACGATGCGGCGCTGGAGACATTGCGCCAGACCATTCCAGCGGCACGCGCGCTGCCGCTGTTGCAGGCCATCGCCAGGCGGCAAGCAAAGCCGGTGGTCCTGGGTTATCTGGCCCCCATGCAATTTGCGGTGGAGGTCGCACCGTGCTGAGCGCTCCGCCAACGCTGAACCGTGACGACATCGCCCGGCGCATCCCCCATCAGGGGAGCATGTGCCTGCTCGACGCGGTGCTGGCCTGGGATCACGACGCCATTGCCTGCGAGACCCGCACGCATCTCTCGCCCGACCACCCGCTGCGCGCCCATGGCCGGCTGGGCGCGGCCTGCGGCGTCGAGTACGCGGCGCAGGCGATGGCGGTGCACGGTGCGCTGATCGCGCAAAGCCTGTCCGGCGGCGCTGCCGGCAGTCCACCGCCACGAGCGGGATACCTGGCCGGCCTGCGCGGAGTCACGCTCCATGTCGAACGGCTGGACACGGTCGCCGGCCCCCTGACAGTCAGCGCGCAGCGGATCACGGGTGACGCCAACACCGTGCTATACAGCTTCACCGTGCAAACCGGCGAACAAACCTTGCTCAGCGGCCGGGCGATGGTCGTGCTCGATGCGGCGGGCCTGCCGCCTGCCCAGCGCGCCGGCCGCGCAATGGGCTGAGCCAGCCGGCCGCAAGAAGGAATTTCGATGAGCACCCCTCCCAAGCGCGCACTCGTCACCGGCGGCAGCGGCGGCCTCGGCAGCGCCATCAGCAGGCGGCTGGCTGCCGACGGGCTGGAGGTCATCATCCATGCCAACAGCAACCTGGCCACCGCACAAGCCCTGGCGCAGCGCATCGTGGCCGACGGCGGCCTGGCGCAGGCGGTGGCATTCGATGTGACCGACGCGTCCGCCACGGCCGATGCGCTGCAGTCCCTGCTGGACCAGGGTGCCATCCAGGTGCTGGTCAACAACGCCGGCATTCACGAAGACGCGGTATTTCCCGGCATGCAACCGGGCCAATGGCAGCGGGTGCTGGACGTGTCGCTCAACGGCTTCTTCAACGTCACCCAGCCGCTGACGCTGCCGATGATTCGCACGCGCTGGGGGCGCATCATCAACATCACCTCGGTGGCCGCCGTGATCGGCAACCGGGGCCAGGTCAACTATTCGGCGGCCAAGGGCGCATTGCACGCGGCCACCAAGTCCCTGGCCCTCGAAGTGGCCAGTCGCGGCATCACCGTCAACGCCGTGGCGCCCGGCATCATCGCCACCGGCATGAGCGAAGGCGGCTTCAGCGCCGAAGACATCGCCCGCATGGTGCCGATGAAACGCGCGGGCAAGGCCGAAGAAGTGGCCGACCTGGTCGGCTTCCTGGCTTCGGAACGCGCAGCCTATATCAGCGGCCAGATCATTTCGATCAATGGCGCAATGGCTTGAAGGAATCCATGACAACTCCGGAACCCTCTTCCGTGGTGCACGCACCGCACCGCCCGCTGACCGATTACTACCAGACCGAGCAGGATCGACAGGCCTATCTGCGCAAGATCTTCGACGACACCGCGCCCGACTACGACCGGATCGAGGCGATGCTGGCGTGGGGAACGGGTTCGCGCTACCGCCGCGACGCGCTGGTTCGCGCCGGCTTGAAGCGCGGCATGAAGGTGCTCGACGTGGGCGTGGGAACCGGCCTCGTTGCAGCGCAAGCCTGTGCGCTCGTGGGCGACCCGGCCCTGGTCACCGGCGTCGACCCCAGCCCCGGCATGATGGCGGCCGGCAAATTGCCCCCGGCCATGGCGATGGTGGAGGGCCGGGCCGAATCCCTGCCCTTCCCGGACAATCATTTCGACTTTCTGAGCATGGGCTATGCCCTGCGCCACATCAGCGATCTCACGGTGGCCTTCGCGGAGTTCGAGCGGGTGCTCAAGCCCGGCGGGCGCCTGTGCATCCTCGAAATCACCCAGGCCCGAACCCCGCTGGGCCGATGGGCGCTCAAGACCTATATGCGCGGGGTGATTCCGCTGCTGACGCGCATCGTTTCAAGCCGCCAGAAGACCACCACGATGTGGCGCTACTACTGGGACACCATCGAAGCGTGCGCCCGTCCGGAACAGGTCATGGCCACCCTGAGTGCGGCAGGCCTCACGCAGGTCGAGCGGCATCTGGAACTGGGCATCTTTTCGGAATACCACGGGGTCAAAGCCCCTGTCCGTGAATGACTCAGGCGCTCGCCCTCGCCAGCCACATGAATCAACTCACCTTCGACCGGCTCTCGCGCCTGAGCAATGAGGCGCAGCTTTCTCCGCGCAAACGCATGAATCACAACATTCATGCCGATTTGTCGGACCCGGTACAGCGCCTGGCGATTGCCATGGAGCCGGATACCTATATCCGTCCTCACCGCCATCTTCAATCGTGGGAGTTGCTGACATCCCTGCGCGGCCGCTTTGTCGTGCTCAATTTTGATGACGCCGGCACAGTGATCGACCGGGCAGTCCTGGGCGAAGGGGTCTCCGTCATCGAGGCACCGGCGGCGTGCTGGCACGCGGTGCTGTCACTCGATGGGGGCGGCGTGATCTTCGAGGTCAAGCGGGGGCCCTACATTCCCTTCAGGGAAGAGGATTTCGCGCCCTGGTCTCCCGCCGCCGACGATGCCAACCATCGCGCCCTCATGGCGTGGTATCGACATGCGGCACCCGGACAACGTTGGCCCGGACCGTAGGAACGCGCCTGTCCGCGAGCGTGACAAGGCCTCGCGTTCAAGCTGAGCGCGGCGCGGGGATGGCGCGCCTTGTTCAGCTCCTGCCCAGCGCTCGCCTCGCCAGCAAAATCGGCAGGCGCAGCAGGAAACCGAAGAACAGCCGGGAGTGCATCCACGTCAGCAGGAGGTTGTCGCGCAGGTAGTTGAAGTGCGACACCCCGCCTTCTTCGGGGCGGAAGTATTTGACGGTGGCCGGCAGGTTGACCGGCTTCACGCCGCTCCAGCACATGCGCACCACGGCCTCGGGGTCGAAGTCGAAGCGGCGCATCCACCGCTGGCCCCGCATGATCCGGCGCAACGGCTCGATCGGGTAGACCCGAAACCCGAACAGCGAATCGCCTATGCCGGCCCACAGTGTCTCCAGATCGGCCCAGCCGTTCGACACCTTGCGCCCGTTCACGCGCAGGCGCGGGGCGTCGGCCGCGAACACCGGCACGCCCAGCACCATGGCGGCGGGCTGGGCGGCCGACGCCGCCATGAAGGCGGGAATCAGATCGGCCGGGTGCTGGCCGTCCGAATCCATGGTCAGGACATGCGTGAAGCCTTGCGCCGCGGCCAGCTCCAGCCCGTGCAGCACCGCGGC
>JAAOZX010000434.1 GCA_012274225.1 Comamonadaceae bacterium
CACCAGGTGAAGGCGGCGCGCCCCTTTGTCCAGCCAGCTCTTCGCCATCGCGCCGGGATCCTCGCTGAACGTCGTCGACCGGTCCATGTCGCCTTGCTTCAGGCGCACGCAGTGGCCGTCCTTCAGATCAATCGCGGGAATGAGGAGCATAACGAGGAATGACGGGGCGCTTCGCGGGCGAGCTGCCCCGTTCTAGGTGGTCAGGGAGTCCAGTGCAGAAAATTTCTATAGAGAGACAGGCCTTGGTCCGCACTCTTCTCCGGGTGGAACTGGGTCGCAAAAATATTATCGCGTGCAATCGCGGCGGTAAAGCGCGTGCCGTAGTCGGCTTCCCCGACGCTGTGGTGCGCATCCGACGGCCGGGCGTAGTAGCTGTGGACAAAATAGAAGTAGCTGGCGTCGGCCACGCCCTGCCAGATCGGGTGGGCGCCGGTCTGGAAAACCCGGTTCCAGCCCATTTGCGGCACCTTGAAGCGGCTGCCATCGGGTTGCAGGCGGCCGGTCAGCTCGAATTTGAGCACCTCACCATGGACGAGGCCCAGGCCTTCGGTAGGCCCTTCCTCGCTGCGATCGAGCAGCATCTGCATGCCGACACAGACACCGAACAGCGGCTTGGAGGCCGCGGCTTCGAGGACGCTGCCCAGCAGCCCCGAATCGCGCAATTCACGCATGCAATCGGGCATGGCGCCTTGTCCGGGCAGCACGACGCGGTCGGCGGCGCGCACATCCTGCGGCAGCGCCGTGACCCGGACGTCGAATCCGGTTCCCTGCGCGACATGCAGCACCGCCTGGGCCACCGAGCGCAGGTTGCCCATTCCATAGTCGACGACTGCCACTGTTTTCATGTCGATCTGCTGACGCGAACTGCTGCCTCCGGCGGTCACCATTGCCAGGTCTTAGAGCGAGCCCTTGGTCGAGGGCACTGCCCCGGCCGACCGGGAGTCGAGTTCCAATGCCATGCGCAGGGCCCGCGCAAAGGCCTTGAAGACGGTTTCGCACTGGTGGTGGGCGTTTTCGCCCCGCAGGTTGTCGATGTGCAGGGTCACGAACGCGTGGTTGGCGAAGCCCTGGAAGAATTCGTGGGCCAACTGGCTGTCGAATGTGCCGATCATGCCGCTCCTGAAGGGCACGTTCATGACCAGGCCCGGACGCCCGGAAAAGTCGATGACAACCCGGGACAGCGCCTCGTCCAGCGGCACGTAGGCATGGCCGTAGCGCCGGATCCCCTGCTTGTTGCCGACGGCCTGGTACACCGCCTGGCCCAGCGTGATGCCCACATCCTCGACGGTATGGTGGCCGTCGATATGCAGGTCGCCCTGGGCCTGGATGTCCAGGTCGATCAACCCATGACGGGCAATCTGGTCGAGCATGTGATCGAAGAAACCGATGCCCGTCGCGAAACGGCCCTGACCGCTGCCGTCCAGGTCGACACGCACTGTGATCCGGGTCTCGGCGGTGTTGCGGGAAACTTCGGCGGTACGAGTTGGGGTCATAGGCAGGCACGCAGGGCCGCGAGCATCTGGTCATTCTCGCCGGCCGTGCCGACCGTCAGGCGCAGGCAATTGACCAGCAAAGGATGCATTGTAGAAACGTTCTTGACCAGCACGCCGCGGGATTTCAGGCCGGCAAACGTCCGCTGGGCGTCCGGAAACCGGGCCAGGATCATGTTGGCGTCGCTGGGCCAGGACTTGACACCGGGCAGTGAGGTCAGGTCCCGCTGTAGCCGCGCCCGCTGCTCGCGTATGTCCCGGGCCTGCGCCGCGAACACGTCCGCGTGCTCCAAGGCGAACAGCGCCGCCTCGCAATTGAGCACGCTGATGTTGTACGGCGGTCGCACTTTGTCGATTTGGGCGACCAGCGCCTTGGGCCCCAGCAAGTAGCCGATACGCACGCCGGCCAGCCCGAACTTGCTCATGGTGCGCATCAGCAGCACATGGTCATGGCGGCCGATCCGGTCCATGTAGCTTCGGCTGGAAAATGGCTGGTAGGCCTCGTCGATCACGACGAGGCCGGGAGCCTCCTCGATGATTCTGTCGATCACCGTGTCGCGCCACAGGTTGGCCGTGGGGTTGTTGGGATAGGCCAGATAGATCACCGACGGGCGGTCGCGCTCGATCGCCGCCAGCATGGCGGCTTCGTCGAGCTCGAAGTCCGGCGTCAAAGGCACTCCGGTGAACTTGAGCCCCTGCAATTGCGCGCTCATGGCATACATGACGAACCCGGGGACCGGCGCCAGGATGGCGGCGCCCGGCACGTTGCAGGCCATCGCGATGAGCGAAATCAGCTCGTCCGAGCCATTGCCCAGCATGATGTCGAACCCTGCGGGCATGCCGGCATGGGCGGCCAGCGCGGCCCGCAGGTCCTGGACCCGCTCGCCCGGGTAGCGGTTCAGGGCCAGTACGCCCAGGCGCCGTCCCAGCTCGGCCTGCAACCGGTCCGGCAGGCGATGAGGGTTTTCCATCGCATCGAGCTTGACCAGTCCGGCGGACGGCTGGATGGCGTAGGCGTGCAGCCCCTGCACATCCGAGCGGATCAGGCGTCGCAGGCGCGCCGGCAGGTCGCTCATCGCTTCATCCTCATTTCGGCGGCACGGGCGTGCGCCTGCAGGCCTTCGCCGCGGGCGAGCTCGGCGGCGATCGCGCCGAGGATCTGGGCGCCGGCCTCGCTGACCTCGATCAGGCTGCTGCGCTTCTGGAAGTCGTAGACGCCCAAGGGGCTGGAAAAGCGTGCGGTACCGCTGGTCGGCAGCACGTGGTTGGGGCCGGCGCAGTAGTCGCCCAGAGCCTCGCTGGTGAACCCGCCCAGGAAGATGGCCCCCGCATGCCGCAGCAACGGCTCCCAGCGATGGGGCTGGCTGCTGGCAATTTCGAGGTGCTCGGGGGCAATGCGGTTGCTGATCTCGCATGCCTCCTCCAGGCTGCGGGTCTGGATCAGGGCGCCCCGGCCGCCCAGCGATTTGGCAATGATCTCGGAACGTGGCATCTCGGGGAGCAGCCGGTCGATCGCGGCCTGGACCCGGTCGATGTAGCCAGCGTCCGGGCACAGCAGAATGCTCTGGGCCAGCTCGTCGTGCTCGGCCTGCGAGAACAGGTCCATCGCCACCCAGTCGGGCGGCGTCGTCCCGTCGGCCAGGACCAGTATCTCGCTGGGCCCGGCGATCATGTCGATGCCCACCTGGCCGAACACCCGGCGCTTGGCGCTGGCCACGTAGGCGTTGCCGGGGCCGGTGATCTTGTCGACCCGAGCCACGGTCGGGGTACCGTACGCCAGCGCCGCGATGGCCTGCGCGCCGCCGATGGTGAAAGCCCGCGTGACGCCGGCCACGTACGCGGCTGCCAGCACCAGGGCGTTCTTTTCACCTCGCGGCGTCGGCACGACCATGACGATGTCCGTGACACCCGCCACATGAGCCGGAATGGCATTCATCAGCACCGAAGACGGATAAGCGGCCTTGCCGCCGGGCACGTAGATACCGACCCGGTCCAGCGGAGTGACCTTCTGACCCAGCAGGGTGCCGTCCTCATCGTGGTAACTCCAGCTCTCGCCGCTGGCCTTCTTCTGCGCTTCGTGATAGCTCTGGACGCGCCGCGCGGCGGCTTGCAACGCATCGCGCTGCGCGGGCGGCAGGCCGTCGAACGCCGTCTTCAATTCGGCCTGCGACAGTTCCAGGTCCGTCAGGAAGGCCGCATCGAGTTCGTCGAATTGCCTGGTATACGCCAGCACGGCCTCGTCGCCGCGCAGTCGCACGTCGGCCAGGATGGCAGCTACACGCTGCTCGACCTGCGCGTCGGTTTCGGCCGACCAATGCAGCCGCTGCGCGAACTGCGACTCGAAGTCGGGCGCGGCGGTGGACAACCGGGCGGGATGGGCAGTGAACTTCATGCGGGCTGGAGTTTGCCGACAGCGGCGGCAAAACTGTCGATGAGCGGGCGAATCGCATCGCGCTTGAGTTTGAGCGCGGCCTGGTTGACGACCAGCCTGGAGCTGATGTCCATGATCCGCTCCACCTCGACCAGTTGGTTGGCCTTGAGGGTGTTGCCGGTGGACACCAGGTCAACGATGGCATCGGCCAGGCCCGTCAAGGGCGCCAGTTCCATGCTGCCGTAAAGCTTTATCAGATCCACGTGGACGCCTTTGGCAGCGAAGAAGTCACGCGCGATATTGACGTACTTCGTTGCCACTTTGAGCCGCGAGCCTTGCCGCACGGCACTGGCGTAATCGAAATCCACGCGAACCGCGACACTGACCCGACAGCGGGCGATTTGCAGGTCCAGCGGCTGGTACAGGCCGCCGCCCGCAGCGGCGCCATGCTCGATCAAGGTGTCCAGCCCGGTCACGCCGAGGTCGGCACCCCCGTACTGCACGTAGGTGGGCACGTCCGTGGCCCGGACGATGATCACCCGCACTTCGGGCCGGCTGGTCGTGAGGATCAGCTTGCGCGATTTTTCCGGATCTTCCAGGACCTTGATCCCGGCGGCCTGGAGCAGCGGCAGGGTTTCGTCGAAGATGCGTCCCTTGGACAGGGCCAGCGTGACCATCCCGGCATTGGGTTTCATTTGATCCGTTCGATGTCGGCGCCGATGCCGCGCAGCTTGGTTTCCATCTGCTCGTAGCCACGATCCAGGTGATAGATGCGGTCCACCAGGGTTTCGCCCTCGGCCACCAATCCGGCAATCACCAGGCTGGCCGAGGCGCGCAGGTCCGTGGCCATTACCGTCGCCCCGGAGAGCTTTTCAACACCCTCGATCACGGCAAACTTGCCGTCCACCTGGATTTTCGCACCCAACCGCACCAGCTCGTTGACGTGCATGAAGCGGTTCTCGAAGATGGTCTCGGTCACCTTCGAGGAGCCTTCGCCGATCGCGTTGAGCACCATGAATTGCGCCTGCATGTCGGTCGGAAAGCCAGGGTATTCGGTGGTGCGGAAGCTCTGGGCCGCCAGCCGCCCTTGCGCGTGCAGGTGAATGCCATCCTCGACCTTGGCGACGCTCACTCCGGCGTCGCGCAGTTTGTCGATGACCGCTTCGAGGTGATCCGCGCGGCCATGCCGCAGGATCACGTCGCCGCCCGTCGCCGCCACGGCGCACAGGAACGTGCCGGCCTCGATCCGGTCGGCCACCACCCGGTGCTTGCAGCCGGACAACTTTTCGACACCGTTGATGATGATGCGGCTGGTGCCGTGGCCGTGGATGCGGGCGCCCATGCTGATCAGCATTTCGGCCAGGTCGGTGATCTCCGGTTCCTGGGCCGCGTTCTCCAGCACGGTCTCGCCTTCGGCCAGGCTCGCGGCCATCAGAAAATTCTCGGTTCCGGTCACGGTGACCATGTCGGTGCGGATGCCGGCGCCATTGAGCCGATCCCGGCCTTTGGCCAGCCGCGCGATCATGTAGCCGTGCTCGACGAGGATCTCGGCACCCATGGCCTGCAATCCCTTGATGTGCTGGTCGACCGGCCGCGAGCCGATCGCGCAACCGCCCGGCAGCGAAACGGTGGCCTCGCCGAAGCGGGCCATCAATGGCCCGAGCGCCAGCACCGAGGCGCGCATGGTCTTGACCAGTTCGTACGGCGCCTCCGGGGAGCTCAGGTGCGCGGCGTCGATCCTGACGTTACCCTCCGGATCGCGTTCGACCTGCACGCCCATGTTGCGGATCAGCGTGAGCATGGTCGCAACGTCCTGCAGGCGCGGAACGTTGCCCAGCACGACGGGCTGGTCGGTCAGCAGCGCGGCGCACAGCTCGGGCAAGGCGGCGTTCTTGGCGCCCGAAATGCGCACTTCGCCGTGCAATTGACGGCCCCCGCGGATCAAGAGCTTGTCCATGAAGATTCAGTTGGCTTGGCCGCTGGCCCATTCGGCGGGCGTGAATGCCCGGATCGAAAGGGCGTGCACCTCATCGGTCTTCATTCTCTCACCCAGCGTCGCATAGACCCGCTGGTGCCGCTGGATCGGCCGCTTGCCCTGGAATTCAGCGGAGACGATCAGCGCCGACCAATGGCGGCCGTCGCCCTCGAGTTCGATGTGGTCGCAGGCCAGGCCTGCGGCAATGATGGATTTGAGTTCGTCAGCAGTCATTTCTTGCGTCCTATCCGCGGATTTTGTAGCCGATGCGCAGCAGGTGGACGGCGACCGCGCTCACCGCCAAGAGGGCCGCCGAGACAATGCTCAGGCTCAGCCAGGGGTTAACGTCGCTGACGCCGAAAAAGCCGTAGCGAAAGCCGTCGATCATGTAGAAAAAGGGGTTGAGGTGGCTCACTTCCTGCCAGAACGGCGGGAGGGAGTGGATGGAATAGAAAACGCCCGACAGGAACGTCATCGGCATGATGATGAAGTTCTGGAAAGCGGCCATCTGGTCGAACTTTTCGGCCCACAGGCCTGCGATCAGGCCCAGGGCGCCCAGCATGGCCGCGCCCATCACCGCGAAGATCAGAATCCATTGCGGCGACACGAAAGAAGGCCGGCCGAACAGCGCGGTGACGGCAAAAACGCCCAGTCCGACCGCTAGCCCGCGGGTCACCGACGAGCCGACATAGGCAAAGAACCAGCTCCAGTGCGACAGCGGGGTCAGCAGCACGAACACCAGGCTGCCCATAATTTTGCTTTGCACCATCGAGGAGGAGCTGTTGGCGAAGGCGTTCTGCAACACGCTCATCATCACCAGCCCCGGCACCAGGAAGGCCGTGTAGCTGATCTGGTTGTACACCTTCACATGGTCCTGCAGCACATGGCCGAATATCAGCATGTACATCACCGCGGTCAGAACCGGAGCCGCCACCGTCTGGAAGCTCACCTTCCAGAAACGCAGGACCTCCTTGTAGAACAGAGTCCGCCACCCCGTCATGAGGAGCAGCCCTCCAGGCTGGCCGCTTCCAGTTCGGTGATGCTCGCCTTGTCGCCGTGCCTGGCCATGACTTCGAGGAACACATCCTCCAGGTCGGCCTTGCGAATCTCCACGTCCTCTACCCGCAGCCCCGCCTGGCGGATGATCGCCAGAGAGCGCTCGATATCGTGCGCGTCGTGCGTCGGCAACTGCACGATGCGGCCGGTCACCCGGGCCTTGCCCTTGAACTCGGCCGGCAGCTCGCCATCGAGCTTGAAGCGAAGGACATTGCTGGACGCGGTCTTCAGCAATTCGCTGGTGCGCTCCAGCGCCACCACGCGCCCGGCCTTGAGCATGGCGATGCGTCCGCACAGGGCCTCGGCCTCCTCCAGGTAGTGAGTGGTCAGCAGCACCGTGTGGCCCTGCTTGTTCAGCTTCGCGATGAAGGCCCACAAGGTCTGCCGCAGCTCGACGTCGACCCCCGCCGTGGGTTCGTCGAGCACGATCACCGGCGGCTTGTGGACCAGGGCCTGGGCCACCAGGACGCGTCGCTTCATGCCGCCGGAGAGCTGCCGCATGTTGGCATCGGCTTTGTCGGAGAGGCCCAGACTGTCCAGCAATTCGCTGATCCAGGCATCGTTGTTCCTCACACCGAAATACCCGGACTGGATGCGCAGGGCTTCGCGCACACTGAAGAACGGATCGAACACCAGCTCCTGCGGCACCACGCCGAGCTGGCGCCGGGCATCGGCGTAGTCAACCTGCACGTCATGCCCACGTACCGTGACCCGCCCCGAGGTGGGACGGGCGAGGCCGGCCAGAATGCTGATCAAGGTAGTCTTGCCGGCGCCGTTGGGGCCGAGCAGTCCGAAGAACTCGCCTTCCTCGATGTCGAAAGTCACGCCTTCCAGGGCTTTGAGCGCTGCGCCGCGGGGGAGCGCATAGGTTTTGGAGACTGACTGGAAGGATATCGCGGGCATGGAAGCCCATGATTTTAGCCAGCGGTTAGCGCCGACGTATCTGAACGCCCGGGAATCCTATGGCGCGGCGGGAAGCAATGAAGCCACACCGTACAGGGTTGCAAGTTCGCGCAGCCGAGGCGGCAAGTGACTGACCGAGAACGATTTGCCAAGGACCAGGGCTTCCCGGCGGCATTCCAGCAGCACGGCAAGGGCAGAGGAATCGAAATGCGCCAATGCGCCCGCGTCGGCCACCACCGCCGACTCGGGTTGCGAACGCAGCGCCTGCGCCAGCATCCGGGCACACGGCCCGGCCTGTTCATGGGTGAGCCGCGCCGGAAGGACCAGCATGGGCGATCCTCAGCCCTTCTTGGCGTTGGACTTGTTGCGCTCGGCCAGGGCCGCGATCAAACCGTCCACACCCTTGGAATTGATTTCCTGGGCGAACTGGCCGCGATAGGTTTCCACCAGCCAGACGCCCAACACGTTGAGGTTGTAGATCCGCCAGCCGGCGCCCTGACCCGGCGTCTTTTCCAGACGGTAGTCCAGTTGGATCGGTTCGCCCCGGCCGCGCACCTCGGTGCGCACCATCACGTCCGTATCATCGGGCGAACCGCGCTGGGGCTTCAGGCTCACGGTCTGGTCGTTGACCTGGGACAGCGCGCCGGCGTATGTGCGCACCAGCAGGATCTTGAATTCCTCCTGCAGACGTTTTTGCTGCTCCGGCGTCGCCTGACGCCAGGCGGGCCCGACGGCTGCGGCCGTCATCCGTCGGAAGTTGACGTTGGGCATGATCATCCTGTCCACCAACCCGATGATGCGGTTGGTGTCGCCCGCCTGGATGGCCTTGTCCGCCTTGATCGCGTTCAGGACCTCGTCGGAAAGTCGCTTGACGAGGGCATCAGGCGCCTCGTCCGCGGCCAGGGCCAAGGGCGGCAGGCCCATGCCGGCCAGCATCAGCAGACCGGTGGTCAGCTGGACCAGAACTCGTCTTTTCACTTTTCTTCCTTTTCAAGCGGGAGCATCCCGCGAATTCATTGGAACATCGGCGGCCGGCCCGGTTCCGCCGCCACCTCGGCGGTTGCATCCGCTTGCAACTACTTGCCGGCCGGTGGAATGGCTGGCGCGGCTGGGCTCACCTCATCCGGCGGCTCGGGCGGCAGCTTCCCCGCGTCTGGGGACGGCTCGGGCGGAATTTTCCCGCCATCACCCGGCGCCGGCTCGCCATCAGCCTTGGGCTCCTGCCCGCCTTTGTCGTCATCCCTTGACTTGTTGTTCTCGAAGATGTTGGCGCGGCGTCTTTGCAGATGGGCATCGCGGAAGAAGGAATACTTGTCGAGCGCCGCTTCGTCCAGCACCGAGCCCGCGCGCAGCAGGTTGGAGCGGACATCAACCGCCCGCAGGATGTAGAGCGCGTAGCGGGCCTGCCACGGGTCGACCCAGTGCACCGGATCAACATTGAAGTCCAATCCCAGCGCCGCCGTATCGCGCACGGTCGACGGACCGAGCAATGGCAGCACCAGGTAGGGACCGGCCGGCACGCCCCAGCGGCCGAGCGTCTGGCCGAAGTCTTCGCGGTGCCGCTCGATGCTGAGCTCACTGGCAATGTCCAGGACGCCGCCGAGGCCGAAGACGGTGTTGATGCCGAATCGAATGATATTTTCGGCCGCGTCGCGGAACTTGAATTGGAGGGCGCTGTTCACCGACGACCACGGATCCGACAGGTTGCCGAAAAAATTGCTGACACCCGTCCGCACCAGGGGCGGCAAGACCTGCCGGTAGATCGTTGCGAGTGGCTTGAGCGCGACCGCATCGACCCCTTCGTTAAATTGCATGACCGAGCGGTTGAGAGGCTCGAGGGGATCTCGCGGGTTGGCGTTGGGGCCGGTGGCGCAACCGCCAAGTCCGGCCAGAGCGCCGGTGACGACCAGCCGCACGATGCCGCATCGCAAGGCCCTGGCCACGAAGATGATTGAGCTTGTCACTTCTTGGTGTTGCCTGGCGCCGGGCTGCCAGGCTCCGCGGCTTTGTTGAAGAGGAATTGGCCGATCAGGTTTTCCAGCACCACGGCCGATTGGGTGGCGGTGATGGTATCGCCTTGCGCCAGATTCTTGTCGTCGGCCCCGGCCTGGATGCCAATGTACTGCTCACCCAACAGGCCGCTGGTGAGGATCTTCACCGAGCTGTCCTTGGGAAAAGCGTAGCGGCCTTCCAGCGAGAGCGTGGCCAGCGCCTGGTAGGACTTGTCATCGAACGTGATCGAATCGACCCGGCCGACCACCACGCCAGCGCTCTTCACGGCGGCATGCGGCTTGAGGCCGCCGACGTTGTCGAACCGGGCCGTGACGTGGTATTCCGATTGGAAACTCAGATTCAGCAGGTTGGCCGTCTTCAGGGCCAGGAACAGGATGGCCACCAGTCCGATGATCACGAACAGGCCCACCCACACATCATTCTTGGAACGCGGCACTGGCTCCTCCTAGATACTGAACATCATGACGGTCAGGACGAAGTCCAGCGCCAGCACCGAGAGCGACGCCATCACGACCGTGCGCGTGGTAGCGCTGGATACGCCCTCGGGCGTGGCCTGGGCCTCGAACCCCTGCAGCAGGGCGATGAAAGTCACGGCCACGCCAAACACCAGGCTCTTGATAACGCCGTTGCCGACGTCCTTCCAGACGTCCACACCGCCCTGCATCTGGCTCCAGAACGCGCCGGCATCGACGCCGATCAGCAGTACGCCGACCACGTAGCCCCCGAAGATGCCAACGGCACTGAACACGGCGGCGAGCAAAGGCATCGCGATGACGCCGCCCCAGAACCGGGGCGCCAGAATGCGACTGATCGGGTCCACCGCCATCATTTCCATGGCCGTGATCTGCTCGCCGGCGCGCATCAAGCCGATTTCCGCGGTCAGGGACGCACCTGCGCGACCGGCGAACAGCAGCGCGGTGATCACCGGCCCGAGCTCGCGCACCAGACTCAGGGCCACCAGCAGCCCCAGAGCCTCGGAGGAGCCATACCGCTGCAGGGTGTAGTAGCCCTGCAGCCCCAGCACGAAGCCCACGAACAACCCCGAGACCGTGATGATCGCCAGCGAATAGTTACCCAGGAAATGAATCTGGTCGCGCACCAGGCCAAAGCGGCGCACGCTCGCACCCAGCAGCGTCACCAAACGCAGCAGGAGCCGGGCGCCGTGGCCCCAGTTGGCCAGGAGTTGTCGGGTGCCATAGCCCACGTCGGCCGGTCGGTACCAGCTCATGCCAAGCCCCCGCTGAAGTCCTGCGCCACGGCGGGCCCCGGGTATTGAAACTGAACCGGCCCGTCGCCGAGGGCATGGACGAACTGATACACCAGCGGGTCCGACGACTCGCGCACTTGCTCGGGCGTGCCTTGCGCGGCGATCCGGCCATTGGCCAGCACGATCACCTGGTCCGACATGCGAAATGTTTCCGGGATCTCGTGCGAGACCACCAGGCTGGTGATGCCCAGCGTGTCGTTGAGCTGGCGGACCAGGCGGGCGGCGGTGCCCAGGGAAATCGGGTCCAGCCCGGAGAAGGGCTCGTCGTACATGATCAGGTCCGGGTCGAGGGCGATCGCGCGGGCCAGGGCCACCCGACGGTTCATGCCACCGGAGACCTCCGAAGGCATGAGGTCACGGGCGCCCCGCACACCGACGGCTTCGAGCTTCATCAGGACGATGTCACGGATCATGTCTTCGGGCAGGGTCGTATGCTCACGCAGAGGAAACGCGACGTTCTCGTAGACGCTGAGGTCGGCGAATAGGGCCCCGAACTGGAACAGCATGCCCATGCGCCGGCGCGCCGTATAAAGCCGGTCCTGATCGAGCTTGCCAACATCGTTGCCATCGAACAGCATTTCTCCCTGTTGCGCACGGACCTGGCCGCCGATCAGCCTCAGCATGGTGGTCTTGCCCCCACCGGAGGCGCCCATCAGCGCGGTGACCTTGCCACGCGGCACGGTGAGGGAGATGTCGTCCAGGACCAAACGCTCCCCGTAGCCGAAGCTCAAATGGCGGCACTCGACGAGCGCCGTGAGGTCGGGAACAGAATCGGGGTCGGCCATCCGCAGGGTTCGGCTGGCACAGGCCCAGCCTTGGTTCAAAAGGGAAGAATCATACGGCTTCGCCCGCGAGCGCGTCTGGGGCGCGATCGCGCTGGGTCCACGGGCAGCGCCGGCACGGGTAGCGGCCAGCCAATACTCTTCGATGACCCTTCGCCTACCTGCCCGGTCAACGCGGCAGGTCGCTGAACCCCATCAGGTACTCGTCCACCGCGCGCGCGGCTTGCCGGCCCTCGCGGATCGCCCATACGACCAGCGACTGGCCACGGCGCATATCACCGGCGGCGAACACACCGGGGACATTGGTGGCGTAGCCGCCATCGAAATCCGTCGTCGCCTTGGCGTTGCCGCGCGCGTCCTTGTCGACGCCAAAGCCCTCCAGGAGGGTGGCGATCGGGCTCACGAAGCCCATCGCGAGCAGCACCAGATCGGCCTCATACACCCTCTCGCTGGCCGGCACCTCGATCATCTTGCCGTCCTTCCACTCCACATGAACCGTCTTCAGTCCAGTGACCTTGCCTTTTTCGCCGACGAACTCCTTGGTGGAAATGGCGAACTCGCGATCGCAGCCTTCCTCATGGCTTGAGCTGGTGCGCAGCTTGTAGGGCCAGTACGGCCAGGTAAGCGGCTTGTTTTCGTGCTCGGGCGGCTGTGGCATGAGTTCGAACTGGGTGACGCTCACCGCGCCATGGCGGTTGCTGGTGCCAACGCAATCCGAGCCGGTGTCGCCACCGCCGATGACGATGACCCGCTTGCCGTCGGCGCGGATCTGGCCCTTGACCTTGTCCCCGGCGTTGACCTTGTTCTGCTGCGGCAGGAATTCCATTGCGAAATGGATGCCGTCCAGATCCCGGCCGGGAACGGGCAGATCGCGGGACTGCTCGGCGCCGCCGGTCAGCACCACGGCGTCGAACTGCTGCCGCAGTTCCTCGGGGGTGATGGTTTCCTTGGCCCAGTTGATGACCTTGGAGCCCTTGGGCAGCGTGCCGACCATGACACCGGTGCGCACCGTGACCCCTTCGGCCTTCATCTGCTCCACCCGGCGGTCGATCTGGAACTTTTCCAGCTTGAAGTCGGGAATGCCGTAGCGCAGCAGGCCGCCGACCCGGTCGTTCTTCTCGAACAGGGTCACGTCGTGACCGGCGCGCGCCAGCTGCTGGGCCGCGGCCATGCCTGCCGGGCCGGAACCGACCACCGCCGCCTTCTTCCCGGTCTTGATCTTGGGCACCCGCGGCTGCACCCAACCCTGCTCCCAGGCCTTGTCGGCGATGGCGTGCTCGATCGACTTGATGCCGACGGCGTCATCGTTGACGTTGAGCGTGCAGGCCGCCTCGCAGGGCGCGGGGCAGATGCGCCCGGTGTACTCGGGGAAGTTGTTGGTCGAATCCAGCACCGCCCAGGCGTCGCGCCAGTCCTGCCGATACACCAGGTCGTTGAAATCCGGAATGATGTTGTTGACCGGGCAGCCGCTGTTGCAGAACGGCGTACCGCAGTCCATGCAGCGCGCGCCCTGCACGCCAGCCTGCTCGTCGGTCAACCGGACCACGAATTCCTTGTAGTTCTTCAGGCGCTCAGGAATCGGGCGGTACTCCTCCTCGAGGCGCTCGAATTCCATGAAACCGGTGATCTTTCCCATGCTTCTTCCTTGTCACTGGGCCGGCTGCCGTCGGTCCGTTCATCATTGGTGCGGTTCGTTCAGGCCGCGGCCACGCTGTCGTGCTTCATCGCGACCTGCGCGTTGCTGCCCGCGCTGGCGGCCTCGATCTCGCGCTCGTACATCTCGGCCAGTGCCCGCTTGTATTCGTTGGGGAATACCTTCACGAACTTCGTGCGCGCCACGGCCCAGTCGTCCAGCAATTCCCGCGCGCGGCGGCTCCCGGTCCAGCGGTTGTGGTCCTGCAGCAGCTTGCGGATCAGCGTTTCGTCCGCCTGGTCCTTGTGCAGCCGCGCCTTAGTGCCCGCCTGCTGCTCTGCCGCCGCGACAATCGGATCGAGCGTCACCATGGTCGTGTTGCAACGGCTCGCAAAACGTCCGTCTTCGTCGTACACGTAGGCGATCCCGCCCGACATGCCGGCGGCGAAATTGCGCCCGGTCTTGCCCAGCACGAGCACCGTGCCGCCTGTCATGTATTCGCACCCGTGGTCGCCGGTGCCTTCGACGACCGCCGTGGCACCCGACAACCGTACGGCGAAGCGCTCGCCCGCTACACCGCTGAAGAAAGCCTCGCCGGTTGTCGCGCCATAAAGCGCGGTGTTGCCGATGATGATGTTCTGCGTGGCCAGCCCGCGGAACTCGATGCTGGGGCGTACCACGACACGACCGCCCGACAGCCCTTTGCCGGTGTAGTCGTTGGCGTCGCCGATCAGGTAGAGCGTGACCCCCTTGGCCAGGAATGCGCCGAACGACTGGCCACCGGTGCCTTCCAGCTGGATGCGGATGCTGTCATCCGGCAAGCCTTCCGGATGGGCCTTGGTCAGGGCACCCGACAGCATCGCACCCACGGACCGGTTCACATTGCGCGCGACCTCGATGAACGACACCTTCTCGCCCCGCTCGATGGCAGGCCGCGAACGCTCGATCAGGATGCGATCCAGGCTCTTCTCGAGGCCGTGTTCCTGAAGCTCCTTGTGAAAGCGTGGCACGTCGGCCGGGACCTGGGGCTGGGCGAACAGGCGCGAGAAGTCCAGCCCCCTGGCCTTCCAATGGTCCACGCCCTTCTTCATGTCAAGCAGGTCACTGCGGCCTATCAGGTCATCGAACTTCCGGATGCCCAGCTGGGCCATGATCTGGCGCACTTCTTCGGCGACGAAGAAGAAGTAATTGACCACGTGCTCGGGCTTGCCGGCGAACTTGCGCCGCAGCACCGGGTCCTGGGTCGCCACGCCTACCGGACAGGTGTTCAGGTGGCACTTGCGCATCATGATGCAGCCCTCAACCACCAGCGGCGCGGTGGCGAAACCGAACTCGTCGGCCCCGAGCAGGGCGCCGATGGCAACGTCGCGCCCGGTCTTCATCTGGCCGTCGGCCTGCACCCGGATGCGGCCCCGCAGGCGGTTCAACACCAGGGTCTGCTGGGTCTCGGCCAGGCCGATTTCCCAGGGACTTCCAGCGTGCTTGATCGACGACCAGGGCGACGCGCCGGTTCCGCCGTCGTGGCCAGCGATCACCACATGGTCGCTCTTGCACTTGGCCACCCCCGCGGCCACCGTCCCGACGCCGACCTCTGAGACCAGCTTCACGCTGATCGAGGCGTGCGGCGCGACGTTCTTCAGGTCGTGGATCAGCTGGGCCAGGTCCTCGATTGAGTAGATGTCGTGGTGCGGCGGCGGCGAGATCAGGCCCACACCCGGCACCGAGAAACGCAATTTGCCGATGTACTTTGACACCTTGCCGCCGGGCAGTTGGCCACCCTCGCCCGGCTTGGCGCCCTGCGCCATCTTGATCTGGATCTGGTCGGCCGACACCAGGTACTCCGCGGTGACCCCAAATCGGCCCGAGGCCACTTGCTTGATTCGAGAGCGCAGCGAATCGCCCGCGTTGAGCGGGTAATCGACCTCGACCACGTCGCGCCCGATGATATCGGCCACGGTCTGGCCCTGCCTGATCGGGATGCCCTTGAGTTCCTGCCGGTAGCGCGCCGGATCCTCGCCCCCTTCGCCGGTATTGCTCTTGCCACCGATGCGGTTCATCGCCACCGCCAGTGCGGTGTGCGCCTCGGTCGAGATCGAACCGAGCGACATCGCCCCGGTCGCGAAGCGCTTGACGATTTCCTTGGCCGGCTCGACCTGGTCGATGGCGACGGCCTTGCCAGGATCGAGCTTGAACTCGAACAGGCCGCGCAGCGTCATGTGACGCCGGCTTTGGTCGTTGATCAGCTGCGCATATTCTTTGTAAGTGCTCCAGTTGTTGGCGCGCGCCGCGTGCTGCAGCTTGGCGATCGCGTCCGGGGTCCACATATGCTCTTCGCCGCGGGTGCGCCAAGCGTACTCGCCGCCAGTGTCCAACATGGTTGACAGGAGCGGGTCGTCGCCGAACGCCGCCTTGTGCATCCGGATCGCTTCCTCGGCGATCTCGAAAACGCCGATGCCTTCGACCCGGCTGGCAGTGCCGGTGAAGTACTTTTCCACCGTTTCGCTGTTCAGCCCGATGGCCTCGAACAACTGGGCGCCGCAGTAGCTCATGTAGGTGCTCACGCCCATCTTGGACATGATCTTGGACAGGCCTTTGCCGACCGCCTTCACATAGTTGTAGATGGCCTTGTCCGCCGAGAGATTGCCCGGCAGATCCTGGTGGATCGACACCAGCGTTTCCATCGCCAGATACGGGTGCACAGCCTCGGCGCCATAGCCGGCGAGCACGCCGAAGTGATGCACTTCGCGCGCCGTGCCGGTTTCGACAACCAGTCCGGCGGTCGTGCGCAATCCCTCGCGTACCAGGTGCTGGTGGATCGAGGACAGGGCCAGCAGCGCCGGAATCGCTACACGCTTCGGACCGACCGCCCTGTCGCTGATGATCAGGATGTTCTTGCCGCCCTTGATTGCATCCACCGCCTCGGCATTGAGCGAGGCAAGCTGGGCTTCCACGCCCTCATGACCCCACTCGAAGGGATAGGTGATGTCCAGCGTGTAGCTGCGGAACTTTCCGTGCGTATGGCTTTCGATGTCGCGCAGCTTGGCCATGTCGGCGAAATCCAGCACCGGCTGGCTGACTTCCAGGCGCATCGGCGGGTTGACCTGGTTGATGTCCAGCAGGTTGGGCTTGGGGCCTATGAACGACACCAGCGACATGACGATGGCTTCGCGGATCGGATCGATCGGCGGGTTGGTGACCTGCGCGAACAACTGCTTGAAATAGTTGTAGAGCGGCTTATCCTTGGACGAGAGCACCGCCAGCGGGCTGTCGTTGCCCATCGAGCCGATCCCCTCTTCACCGGCCTGGGCCATCGGCGACATCAGGAACTTGACGTCTTCCTGGGTGTAGCCGAAGGCCTGCTGCCGATCCAGCAGCTCAACCTCGCTGTGCGGCACCTTGCCGGAGGTGTCGGACAGGTCGTCGAGTTTGATGCGCAGGTTCTCGATCCACTGCTTGTAGGGCTTGCTGTTGGCCAGATTGGCCTTGAGTTCCTCGTCGTCGATCAGGCGGCCCTGCTCCAGGTCGATCAGGAACATGCGGCCCGGCTGCAACCGCCATTTGCGCACGATCTTGTCCTGGGGCACGGGCAAGACGCCGGACTCGGACGCCATGATCACCAGGTCGTCGTCGGTAACGCAATAACGCGCGGGACGAAGGCCGTTGCGGTCCAGCGTGGCGCCGATCTGGCGGCCGTCGGTGAACACGATCGAGGCCGGGCCGTCCCAGGGTTCGAGCATCGCGGCGTGGTATTCGTAGAATGCCCTGCGGCGCTCGTCCATCAGCGTGTGCTGCTCCCAGGGCTCCGGAATCATCATCATCACCGCCTGGCTGATCGGATAACCGGCCATCGTCAGCAGCTCGAGCGCGTTGTCGAAGGTCGCGGTGTCGGACTGGCCGGGAAAGCTGATCGGATATAGCTTCTTCAGATCAGCGCCAAGCACCGGCGAGGACATCACGCCTTCGCGCGCCTTCATCCAGTTGTAGTTGCCTTTTACCGTGTTGATCTCGCCGTTGTGGGCTACGTACCGATAGGGGTGCGCCAGCGGCCACTCCGGGAAGGTATTGGTGGAGAAGCGCTGGTGCACCAGACCCAGCGCCGACACGCAGCGCTCGTCCTTGAGGTCGAGGTAATAGGTGCCCACCTGGTCGGCCAGCAGCAGGCCCTTGTACACCACGGTCCGGCTGGACATGCTCGGAACGTAGTACTCCTTGCTGTGCTTCAGGTGCAGGTTCTGGATCGCCGCGCTGGCCGTCTTGCGGATCACATACAGCTTGCGTTCCAAGGCGTCCTGGACGATAACGTCGTTGCCGCGGCCGATGAAGATCTGCCGGATGATCGGCTCCTTCGTGCGAACGGCGGGCGACATTGGCATTTCCCGATCCACCGGCACGTTGCGCCAGCCCAGCAGCACCTGGCCTTCGGCCTTGACGGCGCGCTCCAGTTCCTGCTCGCAGGCCAGCCGAGAGGCGTGCTCTTTCGGCAGGAAGATCATGCCCACGCCGTACTCGCCAGGCGGTGGCAACTCCACGCCCTGGCGAGCCATCTCTTGGCGATACAACGAGTCCGGCATCTGGATCAGGACGCCGGCGCCGTCGCCCATCAATTTATCGGCTCCGACGGCACCCCGGTGATCCAGGTTCTCAAGAATCTTGAGGGCCTGCTGGATGATGCCGTGGCTCTTCTCACCCTTGATATGCGCCACGAAGCCGACCCCGCACGCGTCGTGCTCCTGGTCGCCCGCATAGAGGCCGTGTTGCTGCAAATGGGAAATTTCGGCCGCCGTCGTCATGGCGTACTCCTGCAATGGGGAACCGGCAAGAATACTGCGGCGCAGCAACGTTGCCAAGCAAAACAATTGGGGTCAGATTCCAATTAAACTCGCCTTCTTCTTGGAACTCCTAAATTAGGGACAGAGTGAGGCTTTGTTCAAGTTTGACGCGCCTTGCCGACCGGCCTTCCGGCGCGAGAGATGGTCACCCGTCGATCGGTGCGCTTCTGCAGGTCAGCCACATAGTCAGGTTCGCCCAGGGCCCAACCCCTCAGAACCGAATCCGTCACGGCCACCTGTTGGGCCGGACTGATACCTGAACTGACGAGCGCGGCATAGGCAGCCTCGCGCGAAAAGGGCGTATTACCCAGTTCCCAATAAATGGGGTGCGGTGTGATCAGGCGATCGCTTCGACGGCCCGCGTAGTGCAGATAGCTCGACCATGGGTACTCGCCGGCCGTTTCGGCGATTCCCGCTCGGACCGGGTTGAGGTCGATGTATGCCATGCATGCCAGCAGATAGCGCTCAGCCTGAATCAGCGTGGAGCGATACCGGCCCTCCCACAAGGTGCCCGTGCGCGCTTGAACCCGGTTGAAGTAACGCACGTACCGGCGTCCAACCGATTGCATCATTTGCGGTATTCCCACTGCGGTGTCCGGCGTGGCGAGCAGATGAAAGTGATTGCTCATCAGCACGTAGGAATGAATCGCCACATTCGACTTCCGTGCATGCTCGTCCAGCAACGCCAACAACATCTCGTAGTCCGACGCCGTCGCGAATATCGGCTGGCGGTTGTTGCCGCGTTGCATGACGTGGTGGGGATAACCGGGGACTGTCAGTCGCGGAAGGCGAGCCATGGCAAAACCGCTGGTGTCGGAAACCGATGATAAATCGGAATCCGACCCCAATTAAGGAAGGCCGGGATAGCGGATGGGTTCGAGTGTTGCCAAGCCGAATTCGGCCAGGACCGCGCGCAGCCGTTCGGCCGCGCTGCGTTTTGGACGATCAGTGCGGCGGGCCAGGATCAGTTCATTCTTCAGGCTGTGCTCCCATCCCACCAGTTCTGTGACCGTGACCTGGTAGCCGCAAGCCTCGAGGTAGAGACATCGCAACACGTTGGTGAGTTGGCTGCCCAGTTCCCGGGTGTGCACCGGATGGCGCCACAGCTCGGCCAAAGGTGTGCGCGACAGCGCCAGGGCCTTGTTCTGCCGCAGGCACGATGCGATTTCCGCTTGACAGCAGGGCACCAGAACCATGAAACGGGCCTGCTTGCGCAAGCCGAATGCGATGGCGTCGTCCGTCGCCGTGTCACACGCATGAAGAGCCGTGACGACATCGATGTGCGCCGGGATACCGTCGCTGTCGGCGGCCTGTTGCGCGCTCACATTCAGGAACGACATCCTTTCGAATCCGAGCCGCCCGGCCAACTGGCGCGACCGTTCGACCAGTTCGGGCCGGGCCTCGATGCCGTAGATGTGCCCGGCGCCGCGCTGCTTGAAATACAGGTCATACAGGATGAACCCCAGGTAGGACTTTCCGGCGCCGTGATCGGCCAGCGTTGGGCCCTCGGTCGACTCGGGAAGCTCGAGCAGCAATTTCTCTATGAACTGATAGAGGTGGTAGACCTGTTTGAGCTTGCGACGCGAATCCTGGTTCA
>JAAOZX010000435.1 GCA_012274225.1 Comamonadaceae bacterium
ACACCACTGCGGAATAAGGGGCCGAGGTGTGCCCCTCGATCCGAACCGTGCGCCCCATCGCCTCGTTGTCGGACTGCAGGCTCTCGAGCAGCGCCATCACGTCCACCGCCTGCCGCGCCTCGCTGCCGCCCAACCCGCGCATGAACTCGAGTGTGTGCGTGACCATGGACTCCATTTCCTTCAGGTCGGCCTCGAAGCGCTCGCGCAGGTCCTCGTCGTCCATCAGCTCGGCCCGCAGCCGCATGCGAGTGATCGGCGTCTTGAGGTCGTGCGACATCGCGGTCAGCACCCGGGTGCGCTCCTGGATGAAACGCGCCAACCGGCCCTGCATGGTGTTGAAGGCGCGCGCGGCCTGCGCGATCTCGGTCGGCCCTTCCTCCGGCAACGGCGGCGCATTGATGTCCCGGCCCAATGCCTCGGCCGCACCGGCCAGCACATGCAGCGGACGCGTCACCCAGCGCACGGCAACAAAAGACAGCAGCAGCACCGCCGCCAGCAGTACCCCCAACGTCAGCGCCAGGCGCCACGGCAGCGCGACCGCGGACTGCGGCAACTCGTTGTCGAAGCGCGCCCAATGGCCGTCGCGCAGCTGCACCTGCGTGCGCAGCACCGGCCCGCCATGGCCTGGCCCGCGACGCATCCCGCCGGCGCCCATCATGCCCGGCCCGCCCATGGGGCCGGAACCGCCTTCCATGAACGGACGGCCCGGCACGCGCCGCCCCGGCGTTTCGGGCCCGAATGCCGGTCCCGGCTCGACCCTCAGCGCACGGTCGTCCCCCAGCGACGCGCGCAGGAAGACCGTGAACATGGCGGCACGCGGACCGGTCTCGTTCGCTTGCGGCAACGATGGTTGCGGCGCATCGTCCAGCGACAGCACCAGCGGCGGCACATTCAGCACCGACACGATGCGCTCGCGATCGGCTGGACCCAGCGAATCGAGCAGCTTGACGACATCCGCGATGCGTTGCGCCTGCTGGGCGCCGCCAGCCGCCAGCAGCAGTCGGTCGCGCTCGGCGAAGTTGATGGCGGCGCTGAGCAACTGGGCCAGCAGCAGCCCACCGGCCAGCACCAGCATCAGGCGGCCGAACAGCGACCGCGGCAACCAACGCGCCAAGGCCCGCATCAGGACCCGTCCTTCATCACCGGCACGGAGAGCACATAGCCTTCGCCCCGCACGGTCTTGATCATCGCCGCATCGCGCGACCCGTCGCCCAAGCGCCTCCGCAACCGGCTGACCTGCACGTCGATGCTGCGATCGAGCGCGTCGGCTTCCTTGCCCTGGGTCATCTCCATCAGCTGGTCGCGGCTGAGAACCCGGTTCGGGTGGTCGAGAAAAATTCGCAGCAGGCGGTACTCGGCCCCACCGACGGGCGTCACAACGCCGCCGGGTGAAACCAGGTGCCGCTGGCGGGTGTCGAGCACCCACTCGCCGAAGCGGATCTCGGTCTCCTCCTCCGGGCGCATGTTGGGCGGCAGGCTCCGGGCGCGGCGCAGGATGACCTTGATGCGTGCCAGCAGTTCGCGCGCGCTGAACGGCTTGGCCAGGTAATCGTCGGCGCCCATTTCCAGGCCGACGATCCGATCGGTTTCCTCGCCGCGCGCGGTCAACATGATGACCGGGATGTCGGAATGCGCGCGCAGGTTGCGGCACAGCGTGAGGCCGTCGTCGCCGGGCAGCATCAGGTCAAGCACCACCAGGTCGAAGGCGCCCCGGTCCAATGCCTGCCACATGGCGCGGCCGTCGGCGACCGCGGTCGCGCGCAGGCCGTTCTTCTCGAAATAGCGGCCGAGCAGAGTCCGGATCTCGGCGTCGTCATCGACGATCAGGATATGGTCGGGTCGATCCATGGCGTCATTACAGCCTGCGGGCCGGCCGCGGGCATTCCTGGAAAGTAACACAGCATGTCAAGCGGCCCCGCTGTCGCACTGCGCGACAAAAAGGCCGTTGCCTGACATTCGCCACTTACATCAGGGCGCTGAAATACACCCAGGTTGCAGGGAGTTCCTTTCAACCGGCCCGCGCGCCAGGCGCGCAGGCCCGATTCACCGACACAGGAGCAATCATGAAGACCACTTCCAAGATCATCGCCACGGTCGCCGCAACATTGGCACTCGCGACGGCCGGCGCCGTGCTGGCCCAACCCGGCTACGGCCCCGGCATGGGCTACGGCCCCGGTGGCGGCATGGGTTACGGCCCGGGCGGCGGCATGGGGTACGGCCCGGGCATGGGCGGAGGTCCCGGCATGGGCCCCGGTGCCGTGGGCGGCACGGGCTACGGTCACGGGATGGGCCGCGGCATGGGACGGGGTATGGGCGGCGGCTTTGACACGCCGGCAGTCGCCGCGGCGCGCATGGCCGATTTGAAGGCACAGCTGAAGATCACCTCGGGACAGGAAGCCGCGTGGAAATCATACGAAACCGCCGCGACGCAGCAGGCTGCCACGATGCAGACTATGCACGCGTTGATGCAGTCCCAGTTCCAGAGCGGCGCGCAGTCGGGCACCGCCAATCCCGATTTCGCGTCACAACGCCTCGCGCTGATGGCCCAGCGTGATGCCGCCCGCGCTGCGTCCAGTGCCGCGCTGCGAGACCTGTACGCGGCCTTGACACCCGAGCAGCGGACGCTCATGGGTTACGG
>JAAOZX010000001.1 GCA_012274225.1 Comamonadaceae bacterium
AACACAAGGGCAAGCCCATGGAAGACAAACGCTGGCAGTTCTGGATCGATCGCGGCGGCACGTTCACCGACGTCGTCGGCCGCCGGCCCGACGGCACGCTGGTGACGCACAAGCTCCTTTCGGACAACCCCGAGCAGTACGCCGACGCGGCCGTCGCGGGCATCCGCCACCTGCTGGGCCTGAAGCCGGGTGAGCCGATCACCCCCCAGCGCGTCGATTGCGTGAAGATGGGCACCACGGTGGCGACCAATGCGCTGCTGGAGCGCAAGGGCGAACCCACGCTGTTGGTGACGACGCGCGGCTTTCGCGATGCGCTGCGCATCGCCTACCAGAACCGGCCGCGCCTGTTCGACCGCCACATCGTGCTGCCCGAGCTGCTGTACAGCGCCGTGATCGAGGCGCGTGAACGCGTCGCCGCGCAAGGCGAAGTCATCGTTCCGCTCGACGAGCAGCATCTGAGGGATGAGCTGACGGCTGCCTACGGCCGCGGCCTGCGCAGCGTCGCCGTCGTCTTCATGCACGGTTACCGCTTCACGGCCCACGAACAGGCGGCCGGTCGCATCGCCCGCGAGGCGGGCTTCACCCAGGTCAGCACCTCCCATGGCACCAGCCCGATGATGAAGTTCGTCAGCCGCGGCGACACGACCGTGGTCGATGCCTACCTGTCGCCGATCCTGCGACGCTATGTGGAGCGGGTGGCGTCCGAGATGCCCGGCGTCAAGCTGTTCTTCATGCAGTCCTCGGGCGGCCTGGCCGATGCCCACGCCTTCCAGGGCAAGGATGCGATCCTGTCGGGCCCGGCCGGCGGTATTGTGGGCATGGCCCGCACCGCCAGCCTGGCGGGGCACGACAAGGTCATCGGCTTCGACATGGGCGGCACCTCCACCGACGTCTCGCACTACGCCGGCGAGTTCGAGCGCGAGTTCGAAACCCAGGTGGCTGGCGTGCGCATGCGCGCGCCCATGATGAGCATCCACACCGTGGCGGCGGGCGGCGGCTCGATCCTGGAATTCGACGGCTCGCGCTTCCGCGTGGGCCCGCGCAGCGCCGCGGCCAACCCGGGTCCGGCCAGTTACCGGCGCGGCGGTCCACTGGCAGTCACCGATGCCAACGTGATGGTGGGCAAGATACAGCCGCGCTATTTCCCCAAGGTGTTCGGCCCGCACGCGGACGAACCGTTGAGCGATGAGATCGTCGTCGCCAAGTTCCTGGAGCTGACCCAACGCATCGATGCGAGCGCAGCCAGGGACAGCGCCGGCGCCAAGCTGACGCCCGAGGCGTGCGCCGAAGGCTTCATCGAGATTGCCGTGCAGCAGATGGCCAATGCCATCAAGAAGATTTCGGTGGCGCGCGGCTACGACGTGACGCGCTACACCCTGCAGTGCTTCGGCGGCGCCGGTGGGCAGCACGCCTGCATGGTGGCTGACGCGTTGGGCATGAGCCGGGTCTTCGTGCACCCGCTGGCCGGCGTGCTGTCGGCGTACGGCATGGGCCTGGCCGACCAGAACACCATCCGCGAGCAGGCCATCGAGCTGCCGCTGGGGCCCGAATCGCTGCCCCAGGTGACCGAGCGGCTCCAGGCCCTGGGCGGCGCGGCCCAGGCCGAACTGCGACGCCAGCAGTCCGGCGGCGGCGACATCTTGCTGCATCGCCGTGTCCACGTTCGCTACGAGGGCAGCGATTCGGCGCTGGTGGTGCCCTTCGGCGACCTGGACACCATCGTGGCCGGGTTCGAGGCCGCCTACCGCCAGCGCTTTGCCTTCCTGATGCGCGGCAAGCGGATGATGGTGGAGGCGGTTTCGGTGGAGGCGGTGGTGCCGGGCGAGGCCGCGGTGGAACCGCGCCTTCCGATGAACCCGGCGCGCGAAGTGCCGCGCCGCGAGACCGTCCGCATGTATTCGGGTGGGCAATGGCACGATGCGGCGCTGGTGGTGCGCGAGGACCTGCGGCCCGGCGACCGGGTCCCCGGCCCCGCCATCATTGCCGAGCGCAACGCCACCACCGTTGTCGAGCCGGGGTGGGAGGCAAGCATCACCGACCTCGACCACATCGTGCTGGATCGCCGGGTGGCGCGCAGCGTAACGTATGCCGCCGGCACGACCGTGGACCCGGTGCTGCTCGAGGTCTTCAACAACCTCTTCATGAACATCGCCGAGCAGATGGGCCTGCAGCTGCAGAACACCGCCTATTCGGTCAACATCAAGGAGCGCCTGGACTTTTCGTGTGCGCTGTTCGACGCGCAAGGCCACCTGATTGCCAATGCGCCGCACATGCCGGTGCACCTGGGATCGATGGGCGAGAGCATCAAGACCGTGATTCGCGAGAACGCCGGCCGCATGTCGCCGGGCGACGTCTATGTGCTGAACGATCCCTATCACGGCGGCACCCATCTGCCGGACGTGACGGTGATCACGCCGGTCTATCTACAGTTACCCTCGCCCATGACGGGGGAGGGCAGGGGAGAGGGTGGGCACATAACGGCGCCGGCCGCAGAACCGACGTTCTACGTCGGTTCCCGAGGCCATCACGCTGATATCGGCGGAACCTCGCCCGGCTCGATGCCGCCGTTCTCCACCCGCATTGACGAGGAGGGTGTGCAGATCGACAACGTCAAATTGGTCGATCGCGGCGTGCTGCAGGAAGCGGAAATCCTGGCTCTGCTGCGCAGCGGCGCCTACCCGAGCCGCAATCCCGAGCAGAACCTGGCCGACTTGAAGGCCCAGGTCGCGGCCAATGAAAAAGGCGTGCAGGAACTGCGCAAGATGGTCGCCCAATTCGGGCTGGAGATGGTGCGCGCCTACATGGGCCACGTCCAGGACAACGCCGAGGAATCGGTGCGGCGCGTGATCACCCGACTGAAGGACGGCGCGTTCACGCTGCCGCTGGACAACGGTGCGCAGATCCAGGTCGCGATCCGTGTCGATGCCAAGCAACGCAGCGCCGAAATCGATTTCACCGGGACCAGCCCCCAGCAGACCAACAATTTCAATGCGCCCACGGCGGTGTGCATGGCCGCGGTGCTGTACGTGTTCCGCACGCTGGTGGATGACGACATCCCGCTCAACGCCGGTTGCCTCAAGCCGCTGAAGGTGATCATCCCGGCCCGCTCCATGCTCAATCCCGACCCGCCGGCCTCGGTGGTGGCGGGCAATGTCGAGACCTCGTCCTGCATCACCAACGCGCTGTACGGGGCACTCGGCGTCATGGCCGGCAGCCAGTGCACCATGAACAACTTCACCTTCGGCAACCAGCGGCATCAGTATTACGAGACCATTTCCGGCGGCAGCGGGGCCGGCGCCGTGCTCGATGCGGCCGGCCGCGAGATCGGCGGCTTCGACGGCACCAGTGTCGTGCAAACCAACATGACGAACTCGCGCCTTACCGATCCCGAAGTGCTGGAGTTCCGCTTCCCGGTGCGGCTGGACAGCTATGAGATCCGCCCGGGCTCGGGCGGCGCCGGGCGCTGGAAGGGCGGCAATGGCGGGTTGCGGCGCATCCGCTTCCTCGAGCAAATGACCGCAAGCATCCTGTCCAACAGCCGCAGGTACGGTCCCTTCGGGATGGCCGGCGGTCAACCTGGGCAGGTCGGGCTCAACCGGGTCGTGCGCGCCGACGGTTCCGTCGAGCAACTGGAACACATCGGGCAGGCCGAGATGATGCTCGGCGATGTGTTCGAGATCCACACCCCGGGTGGGGGCGGCTACGGACCGCCTGCGTAGGCGGCACAATCCGGGGCATGGATGCCACTGTGCTGCTGGAGAACTACCGGTTTCTGGCACGCTACAACCGCTGGTTCAACCAGCGGCTGTACGACGCCTGCGAACGTCTCTCCGACGAGGAGCGCAAGCGCGATCGCGGCGCCTTCTTCGGCTCGATCCATGGCACGTTGAATCACCTGGTCTGGGGCGACCAGCTCTGGCTGCAACGTTTCGTGGCCCAGGGAGCCAGCTGTCCGGCTCTGACCGGCGAGCTGCTGGCACTGCCGCCGGGCGCGGTGCACGAGACCGTACTGCATGCTCAGTGGGGCGACCTGCGGGCCCGGCGCGAGCGTCTCGATGAGGCGATCGAGACCTGGGTGCGCGACATGCCGCCGGAATTCCTGGTCCAGACCATGCGCTACGCCAACAGCAAGGGCACGCGGCGCGAGCATCCGGCCTGGCAGGCGATGACGCACTTTTTCAATCACCAGACCCATCACCGCGGGCAGGCCACCACCTTGCTGGCGCAAGCGGGAATCGATCCCGGAGTCACCGACCTGATCGCGCTGGCCTAGGAAACAAGAAACCCGCCGGAGCGGGTTCTCTGTTGATTCAGTCCCGGGCTACTTCTTGGCGCTTGCAGCGGTCTTGGCCGCGCTGGCCGCGGGCTTGGCGGCACTGGCACCGGCCATGGTCTTTTCCGCCTTGGCCTCTTTCCTTGCTTCCTTGGCGGCGGCCTTGGCTTCCTTCTTCTGTTCCTTGGTCATCGCCTTGGCGTCTTTGGCTTCTTCCTTGGCCGCAGTCGGGGTCGCCTTCTTCTCTTCCTTCGCAGCGCTCTTTTCGTCCTTCTTGGTGACGGCTGCCCCCTTGAAGGAACTGCCGTTCACCGTCAGGCCTTCGGCCGAAAATTTGGCGGCATTGCTTTCGCCCACGCCCTTGACGCGGTCGATGAAGTCCTGCCAGTCCTTGTACGAGCCCTTCTTGCGCTCGTCGATGATCTTGCCGGAGATGGCGGGGCCAATCCCCTTGATGCCGTCGAGTTCGGCCGCCGTGGCCTTGTTGACGTCAACGGCGGCGAACGAGGCCGCTGCGTACAGCATCGCCAGAATGACCAGAATCTTCTTCCACATGATGGGCTCCTGATGGGTTGTTGAAACTCGCCTCCGCCGACGGCGGCGGTGACCTTGTGAACTAACGGTCGCCAGCGCGCGGCGGTTGACGGTCCTGGCCCTAGGCGAGTGAGGCCATGTAACTGGCCACCCCGGACTGAACGTCGGCGAACACATGGTCGCAACCGGCGGCGCGCAGGACTGTGAGGTCCGCCTGGGTAAAGCTCTGGTACTTGCCGCGCAGGGCATCGGGGAAGGGAACGTACTCGATCAGGCCTTGCCGGGCGGCACTGCCGGCGTCGGAGGGGGCCGTCCCGGTCCCAGACCGCAGGGCATTGACCACCGCGACCGCGACGTCGTTGAACGGCTGGGCGCGGCCGGTACCCAGGTTGAAGATGCCGGATTGCTCGGGATGGTCCAGGAACCAGAGATTCACCGCGACGACATCGTTGACGAACACGAAATCGCGCTTCTGCTCGCCCGGCCCGTAGCCGCCGTATTCTCCGAACAGTTTCACCTTGCCTTCGGCGCGGAACTGGTGGAACTGGTGGAAAGCCACGCTGGCCATGCGGCCCTTGTGCTGCTCGCGCGGTCCGTAGACGTTGAAGTAGCGGAACCCCGCCACCTGGCGCTTGACGCGTTTGAAATCCTCGCCGCATTCGCGGCGCATGCGCTGGTCGAACAGCAGCTTGCTGTAGCCGTACACGTTGAGCGGATGCTCGAACTGAGGGCTCTCGCGAAAGGTCTGGGAGCCGCCATAGGTTGCCGCGGACGAGGCGTACAGCAGGCGCGAGCCGCGCTCCTGGCAGGCCTTGAACAGGCCGCACGAGAGCGTGTAGTTGTTGTCCATCATGTACTTGCCGTCGGCTTCCATGGTGTCGCTGCAGGCGCCCTCGTGGAACACGGCCTCGACCTTGCCGAAGAAACCTTCGGCGAAGAGGTCGTAGAACAGGTCCAGGTCGACGTAGTCGGCGATCCTCAGGTCGGCCAGGTTGCGGAACTTGTCGCCCTGCGTCAGGTCGTCCACGGCGATGATGTCGTCGATGCCGCGCTGGTTCAGTCCCTTGACGATGTTGCTGCCGATAAAGCCGGCCGCTCCGGTAACTACAACTCTCACGATGACCTCCTGCCGGCTTCAGCGAAGACTAACTTGCCTCGGCAAGTCATGTCGGAGCGAGAACCGGCCGTGTACCAACTCTTCATCCAAGCAACTCCTCATACGAAACCGTGGCGGTGCCGAACTTGCCCACGACGATGCCGCCGGCCTTGTTCGCCAGCGGCATCGCGTCGCGCGGCGAGAGGCCTGCGGCAACCAGGGCGGCCAGCGTGGCGATCACGGTGTCGCCGGCCCCGGTGACGTCGAAGACCTCTCGTGCCTGCGCCTGCACATGGGCCTGTCCCTGCGCGTCGAACAGTGTCATGCCGTCCTCGCCCAGGGTCACCAGCAACGCGTCCAGCCGCAGGCTCTCGCGCAACTGCCGGGCCTTGGCCGCCAGTTCATCGTCGTTGCGCCAGGCGCCGACCACCTGCTGCAATTCGCTGCGGTTGGGCGTGATCACCGTGGCACCGGCATAGCGCAAATAATCCGATCCCTTCGGGTCGATCAGCACCGCCTTGCGCGCGGCCCGTGCCTGTTCGATCATGGCCGTGATGTGCGCCAGGCCGCCCTTGCCGTAATCGGAAAACAGCACGGCGTCATGCTGCGGCATCAACCGCGCGAACGCTTCGGTCTGCGAGGCGAGCGCCTCGTGGTCGGGCTCGCTCTCGAAGTCCATGCGCAGCAGTTGCTGATGCCGGCCGATCACGCGCAACTTGACCGTGGTCCTGAGGCCCGGATCGCGCTTGAGGTGCGTCTCGATCCCGGTCGCCCGCAACAGCGCTTCCAGACGGCGGCCGGGTTCGTCGTCGCCAACCACGCCCAGGAACGTCGCCTGGCCACCCAGGGTGGCCACGTTGTAGGCGACGTTGGCCGCCGCGCCGATGCGCTCTTCCTCGCGCGAGACCTTGACCACCGGCACCGGTGCCTCGGGCGAGATCCGGTCCACGGCGCCGTGCCAGTAGCGATCGAGCATCGCGTCGCCGACGACGAGCACCCGGGCCTTGGCCAGTTGCTGCTTGGATATCTTCATAGTTCTTCCACTCGGCGCGCCGGGTAGCTGTCCCAGGCCTGGCAGCCCGGGCAATGCCAGAAGTGCTGTTTGGCCTCGAAGCCGCAGGCGGCGCAGCGATAGCGTGTCAGCGGCTTCGCGGCCTGGTCCAGCGCCTTTTGCACCGGCGCATGGAACTGCTCATGCTCCAGCTTTTCCCCGGCCAGCCATTTTGCCGCGGCCACCAGCGACGGCTCGCGTTTCAGGTGCTCGACATACCGGTCGCGGGCCGCCGCCCGATCGGGCTCCAGCGCGACGACCGCTTCCAGCACGTCCAGCGAAGGAGACACTTCGTAGCTCGCCTGCAGCATCTGAAGCGCCTGCGACTGCCGGCCGCACGCCACGGCGGCCTCCATCAGCGGCCTGGCGATCAGCGGGATGGCGATCGGGGCCGATTGCGCCGTGTTCAACAGGGTCTGGAAGGCCGCCCCCGGGTCGCCGGCGCGGCGCTGCAATGCGGCCAGGTCGATGCCCGGACGGGCCGCTTCCGGTGCGGCCTTCATGGCTTGGCGCAGCAATTGTTCGGCCTGCGCGGGCTCCGCAGCGACCGCCTGCTCGCACAGGTAGTGGGCCTGCCGGCCGCCGAAGGCGCCCTGGCCGGTGGCGTCGAGCTTGGCTGCGACCTCGGTCGCCTGGGCCCAATCGCGGGTGCGCTCGTAGATCGCCAGCAGCGCCGTCAGGGCCTGGCTTTCGAAAGCGGTGCCTTCGAGCTTGCGCAACGCCTCTTCGGCGCGGTCCAGCAGGCCGGCCTTGAGGAAGTCCAGAGCGAGCGCATGCTGGGCGCGGTGGCGATCGGCGCGACTCAGGTCGCCGCGCGACAGCAGGTGTTCGTGCACTCGCACGGCGCGCTCGTACTCGCCTCGGCGCCGGAACAGGTTGCCCAGCGCGAAGTGCAGCTCGGAGGTATCCGGGTCGCCCTGCACGGCCTCGATGAAGGCGTCGATGGCCTGGTCCTGCTGCTCGTTCAGCAGGAAATTGAGGCCCCGGAAATAGGCCTTGGGCGCCTGCCGGTTCTCGATGCGCAACTGGCGCAGGTCCAGGCGCGACGCCAACCAGCCCAGCACGAAGGCGATGGGCAGGCCCCACAGCACCCAGCTGAGGTCAAAGTCCATGGTGCAGGGTCGAGTCCGGCGCGCCGGCGGGCGGCACGGCCATGCCCGGGGTCGAGCGGCGAGCGGCCATGCGATGCTTCCACCAGCGCGGCACCATTCCCAGCGCTCCAACCGCCAGTCCCAGCGCGAATGCGGCCAGCACCACCAGCACCAGCGGGGCGCGCCACACGGTACCGAAGAAGAAGTGCACCGTCGCGTCCTGCTGGTTGTTCAGCGCGAAAGCGAACAGGGTAAAAAAAATGGCTGCCTTGAGCAGCCACATGAGGTATTTCAATCCGGACTTCCTCAGTGGGAAGAACGATTCTAGCGAACGGGTGGGTTCAGCCTTGAGTCCGGGCCGCGATCTGCGCGGTGCGCTCGTCCACCGCCTCGCGCAGCGCCTTGCCCGGCTTGAAGTGGGGCACGCGCTTCTCGGGAATCTGGACGCTCTCGCCCGAACGCGGGTTGCGCCCCAACCGGGGCGGCCTGCGGTTGATCGAAAAGCTGCCGAAGCCCCGGATCTCGATCCGGTGCCCGCGCACCAGCGCTTCGCCCATCGCGTCAAGAATGGTCTTGACGGCGTATTCGGCGTCGCGGTGCGTGAGCTGGCCGAAACGGGCGGCCAGTTCTTCGACAAGATCGCTTCGAGTCATGGGCACAAGGAAGCGGGCGGGACCGGAGCCCCGCCCGCGTTTTCACCTTTATTGCTTCGACTCGGGATTGTCCAGCTTGGCGCGCAGCAGGGCGCCCAGGCTGGTCGTGCCGGCGTTCTCACGGGCCGACTGCTGCGACAGGTTCGACATCTGTTCCTGCTGGTCGGCCATGTCCTTGGCCTTGATCGACAGCTGGATGTTGCGGGTCTTGCGGTCGATGTTGACGACGACGACGTTGACTTCGTCGCCTTCCTTGAGCACGTTGCGGGCATCCTCGACGCGGTCGCGCGAGATCTCGCTGGCGCGCAGGTAACCCACGATATCGTGGCCCAGGTCGATCTCGGCGCCCTTGGGGTCCACCGTCTTGACCTTGCCCGACACGGCGGAGCCCTTGTCGTGCACCGACACGAAGGTGGCGAACGGGTCTCCATCGAGCTGCTTGATGCCCAGGCTGATGCGCTCGCGATCCACGTCCACGGCCAGCACGATCGCGTCGACTTCCTGCCCCTTCTTGTAGTTGCGCACGGCCTGCTCGCCGGGCTCGTTCCAGGACAGGTCGGACAGGTGCACCAGGCCGTCGATGCCGGCAGCCAGGCCGACGAACACGCCGAAATCGGTGATCGACTTGATCGGACCCTTGACGCGGTCGCCGCGCTTGGTGTTCTGCGCGAATTCCTGCCACGGGTTGGCCTTGCACTGCTTCATGCCCAGGCTGATGCGGCGCTTGTCTTCGTCGATCTCGAGGACCATGACTTCGACTTCGTCGCCCAGCGAGACGATCTTGCTGGGGGCGACATTCTTGTTGGTCCAGTCCATCTCCGAAACGTGCACCAGGCCTTCGATGCCGGGCTCGAGTTCCACGAACGCGCCGTAGTCGGCGATGTTGGTGATCTTGCCGAACATGCGGGTGCCCTGCGGGTAGCGGCGGTTGACGCCCATCCACGGGTCGTCGCCCATCTGCTTCAGGCCCAGCGAGACACGGTTTTTCTCGGTGTCGAACTTGAGAATCTTGGCGGTGATTTCCTGGCCGGCCTGCACCACTTCGCTCGGATGCCGGACACGGCGCCAGGCCATGTCGGTGATGTGCAGCAGACCGTCGATGCCGCCGAGGTCGACGAACGCGCCGTACTCGGTGATGTTCTTGACCACACCGCGGACGACCGAGCCTTCCTTCAGCGTTTCCATCAGCTTGGCGCGCTCTTCGCCCATCGAGGCCTCGACCACCGCGCGGCGGGACAGGACCACGTTGTTGCGCTTGCGGTCCAGCTTGATGACCTTGAACTCCATCGTCTTGTTTTCGTACGGCGTCAGGTCCTTGATCGGACGGGTGTCGATCAGCGAACCGGGCAGGAAGGCGCGAATGCCGTTGACCAGCACCGTGAGGCCGCCCTTGACCTTGCCGCTGGTGGTGCCGGTGACGAATTCGCCGGACTCCAGCGCCTTTTCCAGGCTCATCCAGGAGGCAAGGCGCTTGGCCTTGTCGCGCGACAGGATGGTGTCGCCATAACCGTTCTCGATGGCGTCGATGGCCACCGACACGAAGTCGCCCACCTGGACCTCGACTTCGCCCTTGTCATTCTTGAATTCGTCGATCGGCACGTAGGCTTCGGACTTGAGGCCGGCATTCACGACCACGAAGCTGTGCTCGATACGGACCACCTCGGAGGTGATCACTTCGCCGGCGCGCATCTCGGAGCGCTGCAGCGATTCCTCGAACATCGAGGCAAAAGATTCCATGGATTCAGACATTGATGATTTCCTTGCGCGTCAGCAGGTTTCCATCCGCATAGGCAATATCGCGAGCGGCTGTTCTTAAGACTGGGACGGCGTTTGTTGCGACGGATGCCGCGGGTTACGTTGTAGAACCACACTGCCTGTGCGCTGGCGCGCTGGAAGGGCGGTGTGGGCCGTTGCGAGGGCCCTGCGGCCTTCGCGTCATGCAGCTTTCAGGCCGGAGCCGAAGGGCTGCTTCTCGTCCCACCACTGAAGCACCAGCGCCACCGATTCTTCAATCGACAGGCTTGAGTTATCCAGCGGGAGGGCATCCCCGGCGGGCTTGAGCGGTGCGACGGGCCGGGATGAATCCCGCGCGTCGCGCGCTTCCAGGTCTGCGCGAAGAGTGGCGATTGTAACGGAAATCCCCTTTGAAATCAACTGCTTATGTCGGCGTTCGGCGCGCTGGACGGCGCTCGCGGTGAGGTAGACCTTCAGGTGAGCGTCCGGGAAGATGACGGTGCCCATGTCGCGCCCGTCGGCCACCAGCCCGGGCAGCCGGCGGAAACCTCGTTGCAACGCCACCAGCGCGGTGCGCACCGCGGGCAGGGCCGACACCTCCGAGGCGTTCATCCCGGCTGCCTCGGTCCGGATCTCCTCCGTGACGTCGAGTTCTCCCAAGAGGACCTGGCCGTCCAGGAAGCGCAGGGGCAATATTTCGGCCAGCCTGGCGATCCGATGCTCGTGCGCCACGTCCAGCGCCAATCCGGCCCGGATCGCGGCCAGGCCGGCGATCCGGTACAGGGCGCCGGAATCCAGGTAGTGGTAGCCCAGGCGTCGGGCGACCTCCGCAGCCAGCGTTCCCTTGCCGGACGCGGTCGGCCCGTCCACGCAGATCACCGGAACGCGGGGCGGGGCCGTGTGCGCCACCGAGAACAGTGCCTCAAAGTAGTCCGGGAAGGTCTTGGCCACGCAGGCCGGGTCCTCGATGCGCACCGGCACGGCGTCCGGATTGAAGGCCGCCAGGGCAAAGCACATTGCCATCCGGTGATCGTCGTAGGTCCGGATGCTCGCGGCCGCCCATTGCGACGGCGGCGTGATCGAAATGGCATCGGCCCGCTCGTCAACTGCGGCGCCGAGCTTGCGCAATTCGGCCGCCATTGCCGCCAGCCGATCGGTTTCCTTGACCCGCCAGCTGGCAATGTTGCGCAACGTGCTGGGCCCGTTCCCGTACAAGGCCAGCATGGCGAGCGTCATGGCGGCGTCGGGAATGTGATTGCAGTCCAGGTCGATGGCGCGCAGCGGCCATGCCCCGCGGGAGACCTCTATCCAGTTCGGTCCGCCGCGAACATTGGCCCCCAT
>JAAOZX010000081.1 GCA_012274225.1 Comamonadaceae bacterium
ATTCCGGCGCGGGCTGCGGCGCGCTGGCCACTGCCGCCGCAGGCACCGGTGCGGGCTGGGCCACCGGTTCGCTCGGTGCGCGCAGCCACCCGAACAGCACCGCACCGGCCACGGCGGCGAGCGCCAGCACGGCCAGCAACGTTTTCGCTGCCTTGCTCATGCGATCGCCCGGGCCGGGACACTGCGGCGATCCGCCACGCGAGTCATCGGAAAGGCCGTGAAATGGTTGTGCACCGGGAAATGGTACACGCCCGCCTGTTCGCCGGGCTGGGCGAGGGTCTTCTTTCCCAATGAATTTCAGGGCTCGGCTGTAGCGCCGCCGCACGTCCGGCCCGTCAATTCCTACATCGCGCCGCACTGCTGGCGCACATCACGCTCATGCGTTCTCCGGCGCCGCGCCCTGCGCCAGCCCATTACCTTGGAGGCGTTGATGGAGGCCTGAATGTCGGAAGACAAAGCGAGACATGGCAATGACGAGCTCCTGGTCAGCCTGGAGCACGAGTGGGAGCGGCGCAACTGGACACGCTGGCTCAACTGCAGCGAGCCGGAATTGCGCCACGCCGTCGAGTCGGTGGGCCCGGACCCGGACAATGTGCGGCGATTCCTGCGGCAGGCCCGTTAAAAACCGAATCAGGCCGCCTGCATGCCTACTTCGAGGCCGGCTTCGCCGGCTTGGCCGGCGCGCGCGGTGCGGTGGGTGCGGTGGGCGCTGCACCTGAGGCCGTGACACCCAGCCGTTTGCCCACTGTCTCTTCCAGCGCGCGAATCTTCGGCTCTACCGTCGATCGCATCTCAGCGATCAGCTTTTCGATGAGCGCACGTTGCATGTCGTCGCCCATCCGCTGAAACTTGCTGTAGACCGGTGCTTCGACCATCGCAACCACCTGTTTGAGCTCATCCTCGGTGAATCGTTCCTCGAGCAGCGCGCCGATGGTGGCCGGCGCCAGTTTGACGGCGCGAGCCTGAACCACCGGCACGGTGTCAGCCAGATACTTCTGCACGTCGCCCTGGATGTCCTTGGCCACGGCCTCCTGCTTGTCCTTGGCCACACGCGACGGCAAGGCATTGGACGCGTTGCGCATCAGTTCCATGGCGGGCTGTTCTGCGAGGCCGCGCGCCATGGCCTCAATGCCGGGCTGCTGCACCTTCAGGATGCGCGCAACCAGCTCCTTCTTGGCGGGCGATGACGGCTGGGATTGGGTTTGGGGTTGGGGCTGGGTTTGCGCGGAAGCGAATGGCAGCGCGAAAGCCAGAGTGAGGGCGAGGATTGTCTTGTTGAGCATGCGGTATTTTAACGCCGCCGTGGTAGCGGATTGCAGGCGCAAGGGCGCTGCCATGGAGCGAGTCAGCTCTGGGGTTGGAGACCGGGGCCCGCCGTGCGGCCGACATCGGCGGCGGCGAGGCGCCGCACATCGAGCGATTGCATTGCGCTCACCGCCGCTTCCCAGCGGCCTTCGGCGCACAGGCCCGAGATTCCAGCGTCTTCATAGGCGGCCAGCGCCGCTTCGACGCAGGCCTGACGCACGACTTCGGCGACGACGAGGGGGTCGGTCATGTCCCGATTGTGCGCGAACCCGGCAAGTCGGCCTGGATCAGCCGCCTTTGTGAGTGCGCGTGCGGGGGTTCTTCTTGCTGCCGGTGGCCGTGCCGCGTGCGCGTCCTTGCGCGGCGACAAATTCCCCGGCCTCAGGGGCAGTTGACGATGTTACCGGTGCCGGTACACAGGCCGCGCGGACCCATCAGGACCGCCCCGGCGTTGTTCAGTCGCCGGCCTTCGCTGTCCCAGCAACCCGAAGCGTCGCAAGTGGTGATGACCGTGGGCCGTTGAATCGCCAGCGGCGGGGGTGCGCTCTCCAGTTTGGGCAACGCGGGCGCTCCGCCGTCCGTGATGCGCGGGGGTGTCACCACTCGCGGGGGTTCGGGTGCGCCAAAACGCTCGCGCGTGCCGGAGCTGTGGCCCAGGCACATGGCGGCCGTTTGCGCACGCGCCCGGGCGAGCCGCTCGGCGCTGGCACCCTTTTGGCCGTCTGCATCATTCAGGGCCCGTTCGAGTTCGGCGCGGGCCGCGAGGCATTCGGGCGACGCGAGCGGATTCACTTGCGCGGGGGTCAGTGCGGGGACGATTGCCAGCAGCATCGCGGCGATGATTCGGCTCATGGCCCTTGGAGGCCGTTTGGGCGCGGCAGTTCAGTCGCGCCGCTAACGGTTGCCGGCGTCCTTGTCCTTCACGAAACCCGCGGCGTTGATGTCCTTGCCGGGCTTGGCCTCGGCTTCGCGTTCCCGTCGGGGCGGGGTTCGCGCCTGAGGTCGCCCGGTGGGCTCGCGCGGCGTGCCGTCGACGCCGACATCCTCGGACAGGCCGTCGGCAGCGTCGGGCGCGTCGCCCAGAAAGTCGGCGTTGGCAGCCTGGGTGCTGAATCGCATGTTCATGGTGGGCCTTTGCTGGAGAAGCAGACGGGCGCCAAAGCTGCCCATGGTTTCCACTATGCGCCGGGGCCAATGCCCGGGCTGTAGGACGGCGCCTCGGCCGGAACGACCCATCTCGGATTGCGCGATGATGACCGCATGAAGATCGCCACTTACAACGTTAACGGCATCAAGACCCGCTTGCCCAACCTGCTGGAATGGCTGGAGCGGGAGCGGCCCGATGTGGCCTGTCTGCAGGAGCTCAAGGCGCTGGACGGCGCCTTCCCGCAACAGCCCCTGCTGGAAGCCGGCTATCACTCACTGTGGAAGGGGCAGCGTTCGTGGAACGGCGTGGCGATCCTGTCACGCAGCGTCGAGCCCGTGGAAATCCGCCGCGAGCTGCCCGGCGATCCCTCGGACGATCACAGCCGGTACCTGGAGGCCGCGGTTGACGGCGTGATGGTGGTGTGCCTGTACCTGCCCAACGGCAATCCGCAGCCCGGCCCGAAGTTCGACTACAAGCTGGCCTGGTTCGAGCGCCTGATCGCGCACGCCGAGGGCTTGTGCGGCTCGGGCCATCCGGTGGTGATGGCCGGCGACTACAACGTCGTGCCCACCGACTTCGACATCTACAACCCGCGGTCCTGGCTGAAGGACGCGTTGCTGCAACCGGAAAGCCGCGACTGCTACCAGCGTCTCCTGCAGCAGGGCTGGATCGATTCGATCCGGCAGCTCCATCCCGACCAGGCCATCTTCACGTTCTGGGACTACTTTCGCAAGCACTGGGAGCGCGACGCGGGGCTGCGCATCGATCACCTGCTGCTCAACCCGCGCCTGGCGCCCTGCCTGCTCGAAGCGGGCGTGGACCGCTGGGTGCGCGGCCAGGCACATGCCAGCGATCACGCGCCGACCTGGGTGAAGCTGGATCGGGCGCGGCTGGCACCGCAAGCAGTGCCCGCGGCCCGGAAGTCGCGCCGCTCGTCGAAGCCGTCGTGAGCGTGCACTATCGGCCATTCCTTCGAGACTGAACAAGAAGAAGCGGGGAACCGCTCCGGCTCCCCGCGCGGTCACCGGAAGCGGTCAGCGGTTGCCGCTGTTCTGTCCGCCGCGGTTAGGGTTGCCGCCCTGGCCTGACCGGGTCTCGCTGTCGTCGTCTTCGTCCATGCTGGGTTGCCGGCCTTTGTCGCTGGCCTGGCCCTTTTGGCCCGACTGTCCCGAGCCCTGGTTCTGCTGACCCTGGCCCTGCTGACCCGAACCCTGATTCTGCTGCCCGGTGCCTTGCTGGCCGGAGCCCTGGTTCTGCTGACCCTGGCGCGAGCCCTGGGTCTGGTTCTGCTGGCCGGAGCCTTGCTGTGCGGAGCCCTGGTTCTGCTGGCCTTGACGCGTGCCTTGGCTCGACCCCTGGTTCTGCTGCGAGTCACGGTTCGGATTGCCCTGATTTTCCTGTGCCATCTGTCTCTCCTTCAATAAAGCTGTGACGTGGCGGCGGTCGCCGTCACCGGAATTACTCTAGACGTTGGGCTCGACCGAGATGTCGGACGGCGCGGCGCAGGAGGCGTAGGACAACATCCGGCGCAATTACAGCCGGATGCACAAGCGCACACGATCGAACAATGCCCCGTCGCCATGGTTGACCCTGCCTCAGGCCCTGCGCGGGCGCGTCGCCAGCACCACGCCGACGAGGATGGTGGCGAAGCCGGCCAGGTGGAAGGGGCGCAGTTGCTCGCCCAGGAAGATCATTGCCAGCACCGTGCCGAACGCCGGCAGTAGCGGCATCGAGAAGCCCGCCACGTTGGCGCCGACCGCCGCGACGGCCCGATTCCAGCAGGTGAAGGCGAGCACGGACGCAAACAGCCCGAGGTAGGCCACGCCGAGCAGGGCCGCGCGGTCCGGCGACGGTGCCGGGCTGAACTGCCGCTCCACGATGAACAGCGGCAGCAGCATCAGGACCGTCAGCAGCGCCAGCGCGAAGAGGAACGGGACGCCGCGCAGTTCCGGCGGCACGCGCTTCAGCAGCACCGAATAGAGGCCCCAGACGCCCATGGCCAGCAGGATCCACGCGTCGCCCGAATGCAGGTCCAGGCGGGCCAGCACGGCGGGGTCGCCGCGGCCGACGATCACCGCAATGCCGGCGAACGACACCAGCATGCCCGCGATCTGTCGGCCGCTGGCCTTCTCGCGCTCCAGCGCCCAGGAGCACAGCAGTATGAAGAGGGGCGCCGACGAGTTGAGCAATACGCCGTTCACGGTGGTGGTGCTGCGCAGCCCGAAATACACCAGGCATTGGAACAGCGCACCGCCGGTAGCGGCCAGCAGCGCGAGCATTCCGGCGTGCTGCCGCAGCAGTGCCCACTTGCACTTGAGCAGGGGCAGCGCAAACGGCGCAAGGATCAGCGTGGCCACCAGCCAGCGCCAGAAGTTCAGCGAGACCGGGGTGAAGGCGTCGCGCAGCGCGCGGCCGATGACCCAGTTGCCGGCCCAGAACAGATTGGCCAGCACCAACAACAGGTACGGCTGCCAGCGCCGCGCAACGCCAGCGTCGATCACGGTTTGCCGCGACTGTTCACGCCAGGTGGGCCGGCATTGCCACCCCCAGCTTGGCCGACCAGGGCGCGAGCGTGGCAAGAATCGCCGGATAGAGCGTTACGCCGGCGTCCCGTTGCTGCCGCGCCAGAGCGAGGCCGCGCTCGCCCGGCGTGCGCACGGGCGCGCCGGGTTGCACCGGCCGCGATGCCCGGCACTGCCGCGTGACCTCGTCGGTCTGACGCGTGAAGGCGTCCAGCCCGGCGAAGGCGCGCGGATCGATGACCTGCAGGAACACCGTTGCGCCCCAGCCCCGGCGCGGATCGGCCCGGCCGTGCCCGGCCAGCCCGCCGGTCAATGCCTCGACCCACAGCGACAGTCCGTACCCCTTGTGCCCGGAGGCGATGCCTCCCAGTGGCAGGATGGTCCCCCTGGGTTCGGCGAACAGCACGGCCGGATCGTCGCTGGGCCGGCCGTTGCCGTCGATGAGCCATTGCGCCGGCAATTTGCGGCCTTCCTGGCGCAGCCGGTTGGTGAGGCCGTTGGTGGTTGCGGCGGTCGAAATGTCGACCACCACCGGCGTGCCGCCGGTCGGAATGCCGGCGGAGATCGGATTGGGCGTGAACACCGGGTCGAGGCCGCCGGCGGGCGCGACACTCGCCGTGTTGGGGTCCGAGCAGGTCAGCATCAGCATCAGGCCCTGGTCGGTGGCGCGCTGGTGATAGGCGGCCAGACACGCGATGTGGTGGCTTTGCCGGATCACCACCGTTCCCGTGCCGCAACGCGCGGCCCGCTCGGTGGCGAGTTCCATCGCGCGCAGCACCAGCCACGGTCCCGGGAGGCGGCGTCCGTCCCAGGTCACTGCGGCGGGCGCATCGGCGATGACCTCGGGGTCCCCGTCGCGCGTCATGGAGCCCGATTCGAGTTCAGCGAGGTACGCGCCGAGCAGGGCCAGCCCGTGGGTGTCATGGCCCATCAGGTCGCCTTCGACCAGGATCGAGGCGACCGCGCCAGCCTTGTCGGCCGACAGCCCCGCCGCCTGCAATAACTGGTTGGCAAAGGTGGTGAGTGCTTCGGCGGAGTAGGTGGCTTGAGGCATGGAAGAAGGATACCGGACGCAGCTGTTCCGATTTCAACTCTTAGCAGCCCGCCGAGCCTCCAGTTCCCGAATCTGCTCGCGCGCTTCGTCGCCTTCGGGGATCGGCCGGCCGCTGTCGCGCCACTGCACTGCGGCCTTGAATCCCTCCACCTGCGCATAACGGCGGAACCACAGACCCTCGGGGTTGTGGCGCGTGATGCCGTCGAACACCGTGGCCATCTGCTGGCTCTGTTCCAGGCCCATCGCCAGCATCACCTGATTGACGACCATCTTGTGCATGGCCAGGTGGCTGCGCGGGACACCGGCGATGCGGTTGGCCAGGGCGAGGGTCGTCCCTTCCAGCGCTTCGGCCGCTACCGACTCGTTGGCCAGGCCCCAGGCCGCAGCCGTGCGGCCATCGATGGTGTCGCCGGTGAACATCAGCTGCTTGGCCCGCGTCGGGCCCAGGCGATAGGTCCACATCGCCGTCGTCGGGCAACCCCAGACCCGCGTGGGCATGTAGCCGATGCGCGCGTCGTGGGCCATCACCAGCAGATCGCAGCACAGCGCGATGTCGCTCCCGCCCGCAGCCGCGTAACCGTGCACCTTGGCAATGGTCGGCTTGGGGCTGCGCCACAGGCTCATGAAGTCCTCGGTGTTGCGCTTCATGAAGGCGTAGTCCTCCATCGGATCCCACGGGTCTCGCTCCTGCTGGCAGGGATGGTCGATGTCGCCCTGGCCGAAGTGGCCCAGATCGTAGCCGCCGCAAAATCCCTTGCCCGCGCCTTCCACCACGATCACGTGGATCTCGTTCTCGGCGTTGGCCCATTCGACCGCCGCGCCAATCTCGCGTGGCGTCTCGTCGTTGATGGCGTTGAGCCGTTCCGGCCGATTCAGCAGCAGGCGGGCGACGCGCGGGTGGTCGGCGTCCTGGCTGATGCGCAAGGTGCTGAAGTCGGGCATGGGGCGCTCCTGGTTGTTGCAGGGCATTTTCCGGCAACGTCCTACGGCGCGCCATCACGCGCGCCTGCAATACCGTTGCGTCGCCGGGGCTAACGTTCAGGGAATCAATGGAGGCGCCATGAGCAGCGACACCAGCATTGGCCGGGGCCCGGCCCACGGCAGCAACGAAAACCACGACGGCGACCCGCGCAACAAGACGCTGGGCGAGGCAGTCTCGCCGGACGAGCCGCCGGCGGGCAGCGAACTCGTCGACGAGGCGGCGCCCGAAATGCCGGCCGGCGTGCCCGGCAGCGCTCCGCATCCGGGCATTGCCAAAGGGCCGCAGTCCTGCCCGGACGGACCGAACGTCGAGGTCGGTCCGTGGGAACTGGATGCCGCCCGCGGCAAGTTGCCCGAAGGCGGGAACGATCGCTCCGGCAGCTGAGCTCCTGTCGGTTGCGTCCTACGCGACGCGGCACCGCGCTTGATCCAGAATCACGACTACTGCTCGTTCAAGGAGAAGTCCATGCTGATCCGCACCACTGTCTTTCGCACCGCGCCCACCGCCATCCTGTTGGCGATTGCCCTCGCCGGTTGCGGTGCGATGCGTCCGTCCGAGAAGATCGACATCTATGAAGCGTCAATGACCGGCTCGCAGGAAGTGCCGCCAGTGACCTCGATGGCCGATGGCATGGCCGAGGTTCAGCTCAACACGCACACCAACAAATTAAGCTGGAAGGTCACCTACCGCGGTCTCAGCGGACCGGCCGTTGCAGGTCATATCCACGGCCCGGCGGCGCCGGGGCAGAGCGCCGGCGTGGTGATCCCGTTCACGAACGTCGCAACGCAACCGGTCGCGGGCGAAACCACGGTTACCGCGCAACAGATCGCCGACCTGGTCGCCGGCCGCTGGTACGTCAACATCCATACGCCGGCCCACCCAGGCGGCGAGATTCGCGGCCAGTTGAACCGCCGCCAATAAGGTCGAGCGCGCGGCCGTTTGCCCCGCTGCGCCGCAGGCGAGGGTCGAGGCCACAACGCCCCGCTCACCGACACTTGCCCGGGATCCACCCGGCTCACCGCTGATCGCGCGGTTCGCTCGAGATTGCTTGACGCGGGTCAATGACGCCCCACTGGCGCGGCATAGATTGAATTCAGGCCTCGCGCGTGGCACGGTATTCGCAATGCATCACTCGAGGCCGGATCAAAGGACCGCCAAATGAAATGCAGGGTCGCTGCCGGTGTATTGGCGATGGCGCTGTGCGTGCTGGCCGGCGTCGCCGACGCGCAAACGGCCTACACCGCCAAGACGGTCAACCTTCGCGCCGGCCCCGGGGCCGACTATCCGGTGGTCGCTGTGCTGCCGCCGGGACTGCAAATATGGGTTCAGAGCTGTGTCGAGGACTACAGCTGGTGCGATGTCGTCGCCGGCTCGGAGCGCGGCTGGGTCTACGCGGGCAACATCCAGTCTTACTATGACGACGCGAGCGGCTATGTGCCGCTGTACTACGGTGCCTGGTTTGGCATCGCCACCTCCCCCTTCTTCATCAACGACTACTGGGGTCATTACTACTACAACCGCCCCTGGTATTCGCACCTCAACTTCTGGGCCAATCACCATCCGCCGGGCCGCATCCACCCGCCGCCCGTGGGGCGGCCGCCGCCGAGGCCGGGATATGGAACGCACGGGCCTCAGCCGCACACGCCGGGCGGGGCGCCCAGGCAGCCTCATGCGCCCGGTTTCGTCCCCGCGCAGCCGCATGGGCCGGGCGCCGGGCCGGGGCAGCGCGGGGCGCCGTTCGGTGTGCCCCGGCAGCCATCCACGACCGGTGTGCCGCGCCAGCCCTATGTGACGGGTGCGCCCTCGGGAGG
>JAAOZX010000436.1 GCA_012274225.1 Comamonadaceae bacterium
ATCGGCACCGTGCTGCTGATCGGGCTCCCCGAAGTGCTGCGGGTGATCGGCGACTACCGGATGATCGTCGTGGGGATGGTGATGTTCCTGTCGATCCTGTTCCTGCCGCGCGGCATCCTGGGTGAAATCTCGGCCATCGACTTCGCGCGGCGCCAATTGGGCGCGGCCTGGAAGTCGGCGCAACAACTGGGCTGGCGGTAGCGACGCAATGGCGGCACTGCTCGAAATCGATCAGCTCTCGCGCCGCTTCGGCGGCCTGGTCGCGGTCGACAATTTTTCCGGCGCGATCCAGCGCGGCGAGCGGGTCGGCCTGATCGGCCCCAACGGCGCCGGCAAGACCACGCTGTTCAACCTGATCACCAGCTTCACCCCGGTGTCATCGGGCACCGTGCATTTCGATGGCGAGTTGCTGACCGGCACCAAGCCGCACGAAGTGGCGCGGGCCGGGATTGCGCGCACTTTCCAGAACCTGCGCATCCTGCCCAACATCACGGTGTTCGACAACGTCTCGATCGGTGCCCTGGGCACGGTGGGCCATTCACCCTGGAACAGCCTGCTGGGGCGCCGCGAAATTTCGGAGCAGATCAGCGAGCTGAGCTGGAAGGCGCTCGAGCGCACCGGCCTGACCGGGCAGGCCGGGTTACTGGCGGCGAATCTGTCCTATGGCCGGCGCAAGTACCTGGAGATCGCCCGGGCGCTGGCGCTGCAGCCGCAACTGCTGATCCTCGACGAGCCCGCTGCCGGCCTGAACGACACCGAGACCGCCGAGCTCGCCCGCTTCGTGCGCGAGCTCTCCGAGGAAGGCCTCACCGTGCTGCTGGTCGAACACGACATGGGCTTCGTGATGTCGCTGTGCGAGCGGGTGATGGTGATGGCGTCGGGCCGCAAGATCGCCGACGGCACCCCGGCCCAGGTCTCGCACGACCCGGTGGTGCTGGAGGCCTACCTGGGCACCGAGGAAGAGGTGGACGAGTGAGCGCAGGGGAAACACCGATCCTGCGCGTGACCGACCTGGTGGTGCGCATGGGCGAGCAGACCATCCTGTCCGGGGTGTCGGTCGAGGTGCCGGCCGGCGGCATCGTCAGCGTGCTGGGCAGCAACGGCGTGGGCAAGACCACGCTGATGCGCGCCATCTCCGGGGTCTACCGGGTCACTTCGGGGCGCATCGAATTCGAGGGCCGCGACATCACCAACCTCGCGTCGCACAAGATCGTCGCCGCCGGCCTGGCGCAGGCGCCCGAGGGACGGCAGATCTTTTCCAGCATGAGCGTCGAAGAGAACCTGCGACTGGGCGCCGGGAAGCGGGACACGGCCGATTACCTGCAGGACCGTGAACGGATCCTGGCGATGTTCCCCATTCTCACCGAGCGCCTTGCCCAGAAAGCCGGCTCCATGTCGGGCGGCGAGCAGCAGATGCTGTGCGTGGCGCGCGCGCTGATGAGCCGGCCCAAGCTGTTGCTGATGGACGAACCTTCGCTCGGTCTGGGCCCCAAGGTCGTGCGCCAGATCTTCGACCTGGCCCGCGACATCCGCACGGCCGGCACCGCCGTGCTGCTGGTCGAACAGAACGCCCGCGCCGCGTTGCGCGTGGCCGACTATGCCTATGTGCTGGACGGCGGACGGGTCGCGCTCTCGGGCGACGCGAAAGCGCTGGCCAGCGACGCGCGGGTGCGCGCCGCTTATCTGGGAGGACACGCCGCATGAGATGCTCGGCCGCTCCGGAGGCTCATGGCACCGCAGCCCGCAGGACGGAGGTTACCCAATGAGCCGCTCGGCCGCTCCGGAGGCTCATAGCACCGCAGCCCGCAGGGCGGAGGTTACCCAATGAGCGATCCCAATCTGGTGCCGACCCGCAACCCGCCTTCACTGTGGGCCACCAGCGCGCGGGCGGCACCGGCAACCACTGCGCTTGGCAATGCCGAAACCCGCGCCGACGTGGTCGTGATCGGCGGCGGCTTCACCGGCCTGGCCGCCGCGCTGCGGCTGGCAGAAAGCGGTGCCGACGCGGTGTTGCTGGAAGCGGCGGAACTCGGCTGGGGCGGGTCCGGGCGCAACAACGGCCAGGTCATCCCCTGCCTGTCGCGGGCCGACCCCGACGCGATGGTCCGGGCTTTCGGCACCGACCGCGGCGAAGCGCTGGTGAGCCTGATCCGCGATTCGGCGGGCATCGTGTTCGACCTGATCCGAAAGCACCACATCGACTGCGAGGCGGTGCAGAAAGGCTGGGTGCAACCGGCGCATCGCCCGGGCCGCATGGTTCTCACCCGCTCGCGCTACGAACAATGGAAGCGCCGCGGCGCACCGGTCGAATTGCTGGACCGCGAACAGGTGGCCGCGATCACCGGATCGAACTACTGGCACGGCGGCTGGCAGAACCCGACCGGCGGCCACATCAATCCGCTGGGGCTGGTGCGCGGGCTGGCCGACGCCGCGATCAGAGCCGGCGCGCGGATCTTCACGCAGAGCGCCGCGCTGGGCCTCACGCGCGCCGGCGCTGGCTGGCGCGTGGCCACGCCCGGCGGCGCGGTGACGGCGAACAAGGTGATCATCGCCACCCAGGCCTACAGCGGCTTCTTCGCAACCGATCTCTGGCCGGGCCTGGCCCGCACGGTGGTCCCGGTGCGCTCGTACCAGATGGCCACGGCGCCGCTGCCGCCCGAGGTACGGAGGCACATCCTGCCGCGCAACCACGCGATGTCGGACACCCATGGCGATCTGTACTTCTGCCACTTCGACGGCGCCGGCCGGCTCGTGACCGGCGGCGCACTGGTGCTGCATCACAATTACGAAGAGCGCCTGCAGCGACGCATCGGAGAGCGCATGGCGACGCTGTTTCCCGCCTTGCGCGAACTCGGCGCCGTGCGTTTCGAACAGATCTGGCATGGCTATATCGGCGTGACCACCGACGGGCTGCCGCATGTGCACAAGCTGGCCGACGGGGTGTACGCATGGCTGGGCGACAACGGCCGCGGGGTCGCGCTGGCCAGCGCCCTGGGGGGGGTGCTGGCCGACGCGGCGCGCGGCGTGCCGGAATCCACTCTGCCCTTGCCGTTCATGGCGGTCGCTCCGATCCCACTGCACGCGCTCGCGGTGAAAGCCGCGCCGCGGGCCTTGCTGGGCTATCGCTGGCACGACCGTCTCGGTTGACTGACCCAAGGAGTCCTC
>JAAOZX010000437.1 GCA_012274225.1 Comamonadaceae bacterium
GGACCCTGTTCGCCGGCCGAAGCCGGGATTTCGGTCGAGGCCATCCGCCACTTCGCCGGCAAGTTGCCGATCCTCGGTGTCTGCCTGGGCCATCAGGCCGTGGGGGCGGCGTTCGGCGGCAAGGTGGTGCGGGCGCAGCAGCTGATGCATGGCAAGACCAGCGTGATCACCACCACGGGTGAAGGCGTCTTCCACGGGCTGCCGCAGCAGTTCACCGTCAACCGCTATCACTCGCTGGCGATCGAGAAGTCGAGCTGCCCGAGCGATCTGGCCACCACCGCCTGGACCGAAGACGGCGAGATCATGGGTGTGCGGCATCGCCAACTGGCTGTCCAAGGCGTGCAGTTCCATCCAGAATCCATCCTCACCGAGCACGGCCATGCCATGCTCAAGAATTTCCTGGAGCAATCATGACGAACCCCGTCGTAGACCTGCGCAGCGATACGGTGACCCAGCCGAGCCCCGGCATGCGCGCCGCGATGGCGGCCGCGCCGCTGGGCGACGACGTGTTCGGCGACGACCCCAGCGTCAACGCCTTGCAGGACAAGATCGCCGGAATGCTCGGATTCGAGGCTGCGCTGTTCGTGCCGACCGGCACCCAGAGCAACCTCTGCGCGATCCTGTCGCACTGCCAGCGCGGCGACGAGTACATCGTCGGCCAGATGCAGCATTGCTATCGCTGGGAGGGCGGCGGCGCGGCCGTGTTCGGCAGCGTGCAACCGCAGCCGCTCGACCACCAGAGCGACGGCACGCTGGCCTTGGCCGACATCGAGGCCGCAGTGAAGCCCGACGACCCGCACTTCGCGCGCAGCCGCCTGCTGGCGCTGGAAAACACGTTGGGCGGCAAGTTGCTGCCCATGGCCTACATCGAGCAGGCCACCCAACTGGCCAGGCGGCTGGGGCTGAGCCGGCACCTGGACGGCGCTCGCTTGTTCAACGCAGCGGTCGCGCAGTCGGCGGGAACCGGCGCCGACCCGCGCTCGGAGGCCCGGCGAATAGCGCAATGCTTCGACAGCGTCTCGGTCTGCTTCAGCAAGGGCCTGGGGGCGCCGGTCGGCTCGGCGCTGTGCGGGTCGAAGGAATACATCGCGCGGGCCCGGCGTGTGCGCAAGATGGCTGGCGGCGCGATGCGGCAATCGGGCATGCTGGCCGCCGCCGCAGCCTATGCGCTGGACCACCAGGTCGAGCGGCTGGCGCAGGACCACGCCCTGGCCCGGCGCCTGGCCGAGGGGCTGGCCGGCATCGAGGGCCTGCAGGTGGAGGCGCCCCATACCAACATCGTGTTCGTCGACCTGGTGGGGCCGGCCAAAGAGCGGTCCGCGGCCTTGCTCAAGCACCTGGCAGACCAGGGCGTGCTGGCGGTCGGGCTCTATCGCCTGCGCTTCGTGACCCACCTGGACGTGAGCGCCGCGGGCATCGAGCGGGCCATCGGCGCGATCCGCGGTTTCTTCGGCGCCTGAGGCGCTGTCCGACAATTCACTGCTAACCGAGGAGGTCCCATGCCCATTACCCCCCAGGAGGCGCTGCAGCGCACCATCGAGCACCGCGAGATCTTCCACGACGAGATGCTCAAGGTGGTTCGCATGATCATGAGCGGCGAGCTGTCGCCGGTGATGATGGCCGCGCTGATCACGGGCCTTCGCGTCAAGAAGGAAACCATCGGAGAGATCACCGCGGCGGCCCAGGTCATGCGCGAGTTCTCCACCAAGGTCAATGTCCCGGACAAGACCCATCTGGTGGACATCGTGGGCACCGGGGGCGACGGCTCGCACACCTTCAACATCTCGACCTGCTCGATGTTCGTGGCGGCCGCGGCGGGCGCCAAGGTGAGCAAGCACGGCGGGCGCGGCGTTTCCAGCAAGAGCGGCAGCGCCGATGTGGTGGAAAGCCTGGGGCTGAACATCAACCTGTCGCCCGAGGCCATCGCCCGCTGCATCGCCGAGGTGGGGATCGGTTTCATGTTTGCGCCCAACCACCATCCGGCCATGAAGAACGTGGCGCCGATCCGCAAGGAGCTGGGTGTGCGCACCATCTTCAACATACTGGGCCCGCTCACCAATCCGGCCGGCGCGCCCAACATCCTGATGGGCGTGTTCCACCCCGACCTGGTCGGCATCCAGGTGCGGGCCCTGCAACGGCTGGGCGCCGAGCACGCGCTGGTGGTGTACGGCCGTGACGGCATGGACGAAGTGAGCCTGGGCGCCGCGACCATGGTCGGCGAACTCGTGAACGGCGAAATCCGCGAGTACGAAATCCATCCGGAGGATTTCGGCCTGGCGATGGTCAGCAATCGCTCGCTCAAGGTCGAGACGCCTGAGCAGTCGCGCGCCATGCTGCTCAGCGTCCTGGACGATCAGCCGGGTGCCGCGCGCGACATCGTGGTGATCAACACGGCCGCCGCGCTGTATGCGGCCAACGTGGTGGGCAGCATCGAAGCGGGCATCGCCAAGTCGCGCGAGGCCATCGCCTCCGGCGCGGCCAAGGCCAAGCTCGAGCAGCTGGTCAAGCTGTCGAAGTCGCTGGCGGCCTGACATGTCGGACATCCTGAGCCAGATCGTCGCCGTCAAGCGCGAGGAGGTCGCCGCGGCGAAAAAGAAGGTGTCCTTCGACGCGATTCGCGCCGACGCGCAAAGCCGGGTGCTGACGCGCGACTTCGAGGGCGCCCTGCGGCGGCAGATCGCGGCGGGCCGCAGCGCCGTGATCGCGGAAATCAAGAAGGCCAGCCCGAGCAAGGGGCTGTTGCGCGCCGATTTCATTCCGGCCGACATCGCGCAGAGCTACGCCGAGTCGGGCGCCGCCTGCCTGTCGGTGCTGACCGACCGCCAGTTCTTCCAGGGCCAGGTCGATTACCTGAAACAGGCCCGGGCATCCTGCGACTTGCCGGTGCTGCGCAAGGATTTCATGGTTGATCCGTATCAGATCTACGAGTCGCGCTCGATCGGGGCCGAC
>JAAOZX010000438.1 GCA_012274225.1 Comamonadaceae bacterium
GCGGCCCAGCCCCATGTGGGGCGAACAGACGTACTTTGCAAATGCCGGGTGGACCAGCATGATGAAGGTGCTGTCGCTGTCCGAAAGTCCCCAGAAACCATTGACCCTGATGCGTCGGCTTAGCAGTTCGGCGGTCAGGTCGGTGCGCGTGCGACCGGGCCGCAGGATGTTCCAGTGCAGATCGATGTCGGCCGTGTGAGTTTGCAAACTGATTTCGTGGCTGACGTTACGCGGGTCCAGATGCATCTTGAAGCCGGCACCCACCAGCAATCGGGCGGCCTCTTGACGGTCGGCCGGTGACACCAGCACGTCGATATCGTCCGCTGCTCTGACAGAAGGGTCGGCAGGGAGCAGTTCGCGAACCAGCACGCCCTTCATCACGGCGTAGGGAATGCCCGCCGCATTGAAGAGGCGATCGACTTCCGCGATCGCGAGTTGCTGGGCCAGGTAGCGGGCGCCCGCTGCGAGGCGTGCCGCGTGCAACTGTTGGCGCTGCATCTCGGGCACTGACGACCAGCCCTCGTCGGAACTCACCCGGGCGTGCCACCAAGCCGCCAGATCGTAGTGCAGCAGCAATTCCACAAATTCCGGGCCGCCGCGCACCAGCGCCTCGATCAATGCCCGGTTGTCGACCTCGGGGTCCGAAGGCAGCAGCGCCAATCTCTCCCATTCGCAGTGGCCGGGTTGCAGCGGCAGAAGCACCTGCATTCGTTCTATTCTTTGTGCTTGTCGGCTTCGGTGGTGAACGAGTCCGCGTAAAACTCCTCGGGCGGCAATTGGCCCAGCGCGACGTAGTCGGCGCGGGCCGAATCGACCACGATGGGTGCGCCGCAGGCGTAGACCTGATGGCCTGACAGATCCGGGAAGTCTTCCAGCACCGCGCGGTGGACGAAGCCGGTGCGCCCGGTCCAGTCGTCCTCGGGCAGCGCGTTGGAAATCACCGGCACGTATTTCAGCTGCGGCATTTCCACCAGCTTGGCGCGCACCCAGTCATCCATGTACAGGTCCGCGGGCCGGCGCCCGCCCCAGTACAACGTGGCCGGGCGGGTGATGCCCTTGAACTGCATGTGTTCGATCACTGCCTTGATCGGCGCGAACCCGGTGCCCGAGGCCAGCAGGATCATCGGCTTGTCCGAATCCTCGCGCAGATAGAAGCTGCCGAACGGGCCCTCGGCCCGCAGGATCTCCTTCTCCTTCATCGCCGTGAACACGTGGTCGGTGAACTTGCCGCCGGGCATGTGGCGGATGTGCAATTCGGCGCCGGGGCCATTGTGCGGCGCATTGGCCATCGAGTAGCTGCGGCGCACGCCGTCGCGCAGGATGAACTCGATGTACTGACCGGCGTGGTAGCGCAGGGTGTCGTTGGCGGGTAACTGCAGCTTGACCACCATGACGTCGTGCGACTTCTTTTCCAGCGAGATCACGCGCGAGGGCATCTTGCGGACCGGAAAGGCACTCTCGTCGGTCACCTGCCGCGACTCCAGCACCACGTCGCTATGCGGCACGCCGCAGCAGGCGAGGATGTAGCCGGCAGCCTCCTCCTGCTCGTTCAAGGCCTTGGATTGATGAGGCCCGTGCGTGACCTGCCCCTCGAGCTTTCGGCACTTGCAGGACCCGCAGGCGCCGTCCTTGCAGCCATAGGGCAAGCCGATGCCCTGGCGGATCGCGGCCGCCAGGATCGCCTCTCCCGGGTCGACCTGGAAGGAGCGGCCGCTGGGCTGCACGGTAACCTGGAATGGGCCGGTCAGGGCCTCGGCGACGGTCATAGTTGGGTATCCTCAGAAGTCTTGTCGTAATCCACTCCGATTTTGCCCTCGAACCAAAGTCCCCTTGGCGCGCTGCCGGCGCGCTTTCGCCGTGAACGGGTGCTGATCGTCGGATGCGGCGACGTGGGCCTGCGGGTCGCGCGCGCGCTCAACGGGCGGGTTCGCTTGCTTGCCCTAACTTCTTCTGCCGATCGGATCGAGGCGTTGCGCGCGCGCGGCATCACGCCGCTGCACGGAAACCTGGACCAGCCCCAGTCGCTGGCGCGCCTGGCGGGCCTGGCGACCCGCGTGGTTCACCTGGCGCCGCCACCGGCCGAAGGACATCCTCAATGGTGGCGCGACCTGCGCACGTTGGCTTTGTTGCGCTCGCTGCGGCGGCGGCTGGCTCCCGCAACCCTGGTCTATGGTTCCACCAGCGGCGTCTATGGCGACTGTGGCGGCGAGTGGGTCGACGAGGCCTGGCCGGTGCGCCCGCGTACGGCGCGCGCTCAACGAAGGGTGGACGCCGAGCGGGCCGTGCGCCATTACGGTCGCGTCGCCCATGTGCGGGCGAGCATACTGCGCATCCCGGGAATCTATGCGCCCGACCGGGCGGGCGGCACGCCGCGCGAGCGCTTGCTCAAGCGGACCCCCGTGCTGGATGCGGCCGACGACGTCTACACCAACCACATTCATGCCGACGATCTGGCGCGTGCCGTGGTGGCCGCGATGTGGCGGGGCAAGCCGCAACGCATCTATAACGCCAGCGACGACACCGAGCTGAAAATGGGCGACTACTTCGATCTGGCGGCCGATCTCTACGGCTTGCCGCGACCGCCCCGGGTTGCTCGCGGTACGGCCCAAAATGAGTTGCCGTTGATGCTGCTCAGCTTCATGAGCGAATCGCGCCGGCTCGATAACCGAAGACTGAAACGCGAATTGGGTCTGGCCTTGCGTTTCAGCACCGTCGCCTCGGGGCTGAGAGCGCCTTTTCGCCACGCCGGCCTCTAGCGTCTTGCCCCAGCGCACCCCATCGATTCAGGTCAAAGCGCTTCTAACCTCAGGGGTGGCCGCGGGTCCAGAGCCGTAATAGCCGTAATACGCGCTGTAGTCTTCGCCAACCCCGCGATTCGGCGTTTGTGTGATCACCACGCCGTGCGGCAGGAGCCCCACCCGGCGCAGGCGACGCAGCGCGTTCTTGATGTGACTCTTGCGGGTGCGATTGCCCTGCACCACGAACAGGATGTTCTGGAGCTGGTTGCCCAGCACGATGGAATCGGCAATACCCAGCAGCGGCGGCGCATCGACGACGACGTAGTCGATGCCCAGCGACCCC
>JAAOZX010000439.1 GCA_012274225.1 Comamonadaceae bacterium
GATGGGACCATCGTCGGGCGCCGGCTCACCAAGTCCAGCGGCGTCAAATCCTGGGATGAAGCTGTCTTGCGTGCGATCGACAAGACCGAAGTCATTCCGCGAGACACCGCCGGCACCGTGGTGCCGAAATTCCCCATCAATTTCCGCACGCACGACTGAGCCAAGGCAGTCCCGGCTTCGCCGCTTCGACCCCCCTGCCTGGTGTGTCGCGCTACTCGTAGACGATCTGGGCCTGGCCCTGGTCGGCCTGCGCCATCCAGGTGGCGAGCGCCGCGTCACTCGGGAAGAAGCGGGCCTCCTCACCCAGCTGCAATTCGGCCAAGGCCTGATCGCGCCGCACGGCCAGCCGCACTCCCAGGCCGCGCACCAGTTCGCCTTGGTCCGACATCTCGCGCTTGGGTGGAAAGTCGCGCAGGATGGAGCGGATGTCGGGCGCGGTGCCGTTCACTGCCACGCGCAGGAACTTGCCGAATCGGCAGCGTGCCGTGGCCAGATCCCAGACCTGGTTCACGCTCAGGCGAAAGCCGCCGGTGAAGCGATCGGGCTGCAACCGGGCCATTACGATAACCAGTTCGTCATCCTTGAGCAGGTGGCGGTTGGCATTGATCACGGCTTCGTCGGCAGTGGCCTCGATGGTCGCCGATTTGTCGTCGAGCTTGAACAGCGCCAGCTTGCCGCGCTGCCCGTTGATCACGCGGAAATCGCTGACGATGCCGGCCAGCAATTGCGGTTCGCGCGAGTCGATCAGGTCGTCGATCTTGCGCTTGACGAAGCGCCGCACTTCCACCGCGACTTCGTCGAACAAATGGCCCGACAGGTAGAAGCCGATCGCAGTCTTCTCGAAGGTCAGGCGCTCCTTCACACCCCAGGGCGTGGCATCCACCAGCGGCGGCTCCTGGGTGCTGGCCGCATGCGAATCGCCCATGTCGAACAGCCCGCCCTGGTTGGCGTTGGCCTCGGTCGCATTGGCGAAGTCAAAGGCCCGGTCGACCGAAGCAATCAGGGACGCCCGATTGAGCTGCAGCGAATCGAAGGCACCGGCCTTGATCAGGGCTTCGACGGTCCGCTTGTTGAGCCGCGTGCGGTCGACCCGGACGCAGAAGTCATACAGGCTGCGAAACAGACCGCTCTCTTCCCGCGCACTGACGATGGCGTCGATCGCCTGCTGGCCAGTGCCCTTGACGGCCCCCAGGCCGTAGCGGATCGCCTTGTCGGAAATGGGTTCGAACCGGTAGCCGCCCCGGTTCACGTCGGGCGGCTCGAACGTCATGCAAAAGTTGTTTTGCGCGTCCTCGAACAGCACCTTGAGCTTGTCGGTGTCGTCCATCTCCACGGTCATGTTGGCGCAGAAGAACTCGGCCGTGAAATGCACCTTCAGCCAGCCGGTGTGATAAGCCAGCAGGGAATAGGCAGCGGCGTGGGACTTGTTGAAGCCGTAGCCCGCGAACTTTTCCATCAGGTCGAAGATCTCGTCGGCCTTGGCTTCGCCGATGCCGTTCTTCGCCGCGCCGTCGCGGAACAACTGGCGGTGCTGCGCCATTTCCTCGGCCTTCTTCTTGCCCATGGCCCGGCGCAGCAGGTCGGCGCCGCCGAGCGAGTAGCCGCCCAGCACCTGGGCCGCCTGCATCACCTGCTCCTGGTAGACCATGATGCCGTAGGTCTCCGACAGCACCGGTTCGAGCAGCGGGTGCGGATACAGCACCTCCTCGCGGCCGTTCTTGCGCGCGCAAAAGCTCGGGATGTTCTCCATCGGACCGGGACGGAACATGGCGTTCAGCGCGATCAGGTCCTCCAGCCGCGACGGCCGCGCGTCGCGCAACATGCCCTGCATGCCGCGGCTTTCGAACTGGAACACCGACTCGGTCTTGCCGTCCGCGAACAGCTTGTAGGTCGGCGGATCGTCCAGCGCGATGTGCTCGAAACTGAAACTCTCCTGGCCCTTGTGGCGCGAGCGAATCAGCTCCTTGGCGATCTCCAGGATGGTGAGCGTGGCCAGGCCCAGGAAGTCGAACTTCACCAGGCCGGCGGCCTCGACGTCGTCCTTGTCGTACTGGCTCACCGCCGAGTCGCTGCCCGGCTGCTGGTACAGCGGCGTGAAGTCGGTCAATTTGCCGGGGGCGATCAGCACGCCGCCGGCATGCATGCCCACGTTGCGCGTCAGCCCTTCGAGCTTCTGGGCCAGCCCGAGCAGGGTCTTGACCTCGTCCTCTTTCGCCAGCCGCTCGGCCAATAGCGGTTCGACCTTCAACGCCCCCTCGATCGTGATGTGCTGGCCCGGCTTGTTGGGAATCAGCTTGCTGATGCCGTCGCAGAACGTGTAGCTCATGTCCAGCACCCGTCCGACGTCGCGGATGGCGGCGCGCGCGGCCATGGTGCCGAAGGTCACGATCTGGCTCACCGCCTCCTTGCCGTACTTTTCCTTGACGTAGTCGATCACGCGGTCGCGGTTGGACTGGCAGAAGTCGATGTCGAAGTCGGGCATCGACACGCGCTCCGGATTGAGGAAGCGCTCGAACAGCAGGTTGTATTGCAGCGGATCGAGGTCGGTGATCTTGAGCGCATAGGCCACCAGCGAGCCGGCCCCGGAACCGCGGCCCGGCCCCACCGGGCAGCCATGGCTCTTGGCCCAGTTGATGAAGTCGCCCACGATCAGGAAATAGCCCGGGAACCCCATCTTGACGACGGTGTCCATCTCGAACGCCAGGCGCTGGCTGTAGCGCGGCGCCTCCGCTTCGCGCCGGGCTGCATCCGGGTAGAGATGCAGCATCCGCTCCTGCAGCCCCTGCTGCGAAGCGAACCGGAAATAGGCCTCGATCGGCATGCCGTTGGGCGTCGGATAGTCCGGCAGCCGCGGCTTGCCCAGTTCCAGCACCAGGTTGCAGCGCCGGGCGATCTCGGCCGTGTTGGCCAAGGCCGAAGGGATATCGGCGAACAACTGCTCCATTTGCGTCGCCGACTTGAAATACTGCTCGCGCGTGAACCTGCGCGCGCGCCGCGGGTTGCCCAGGATCTCGCCCTCGGCGATGCAGACGCGCGCTTCGTGTGCCTCGTAGTCATCGGGGCGGGTGAACTGGATCGGATGGGTCGCCACCACCGGCAGCTTCAGGCGCGCTGCCAGTTGCACTGCAGCCACCACCTGGCCCTCGTCGTCGGGCCGGCCGGCGCGCTGCAACTCCAGGTAGAAACGGTGTGGAAAGATCGAAGCCAGCGCCAGCGCCATTTCGCCGGCTCGTTGCTCGTCGCCTTGCACCAGGGCCTGTCCGACCGGCCCGGCCTGGGCGCCTGACAGCGCAATCAGGCCTTCGCCGAGCTCGCGCAGCCATTCGACCTTGCACACGGCCTGCGCCTTCACAACATGCTGCGTCCAGGCGCGCGCCAACAGCTCGCACAGGTTGAGGTAGCCCTGCCGGCTTTGCACCAGCACCACCATTCGCGACAACGCAGCGGGGTCCTTGGCCAGGCCTTGCACGAAAATCTCGGTGCCGATGATCGGCTTGACGCCGGCCGCGCGGGTTTCCTTGTAGAACTTGATCGCGCCGAACAGGTTGTTCAGGTCGGTGATGGCCAGGGCCGGCTGGCCGTCGGCCGCCGCAGCCTTGACGATTTCATCGATCCGGTTGGTGCCGTCGATGACGGAAAACTCGGTATGCAGGCGCAGGTGGACGAACATGGCTGCATTGTAGGAAA
>JAAOZX010000440.1 GCA_012274225.1 Comamonadaceae bacterium
CTGGCGGCACCACTCGCCGATGGCGGCCTCGTCCAGGCCCCGGCCTTCGTCGGTGACCAGGCTGGAGCCCACCTTGACGACGATGCGACGGGCGTCTCGCAGCAGTTGTGAGGCGGAAGAGGCAGTCATGGCGCCGGCGCGTTGGACGGGTCGGGGTTCGGCAGGCGACTCATTCCGGCGACGCATCGGCGAACCGGGGGTCGACGTAGGCCGCGGGCTGCTCGGCCACCTGCTGCGCCTTGATGTGCTGGTAGGCGGCCTTCACCAGGTTCTCACAGCCTTCATGGGTCAAGGCCGAAATCTCGAACACCGGGCCCTTGTGCTTGAAGCGTTTGACGAAGTCCTTGACCCTTGCCTGACGCTCCTCCGCGGGCACCATGTCCAGCTTGTTGAGGACCAGCCAGCGCGGCTTGTCATAGAGCGCAGGATCGTATTTCTTCAGCTCGGCGACGATCGCCTTGGCCTGCGCCACCGGATCGGCGCCGTCGAACGGTGCCAGGTCGATCACGTGCCACAGCAGACGGGTGCGCTGCAGGTGGCGCAGGAACTGGTGACCCAGCCCGGCGCCCTCCGAAGCACCCTCGATCAGGCCCGGCAAGTCGGCCACCACAAAGCTCTGTTCCGGCGCAACCCGCACCACCCCCAGATTGGGGTGCAGAGTCGTGAACGGGTAGTCGGCAATCCGGGGGCGCGCGTTGGAAATCGCCGTGATCAGGGTTGATTTGCCGGCGTTGGGCATCCCCAGCAACCCGACATCGGCGAGTACCTTGAGTTCGAGCTTCAGGTTCTTCTTGTCGCCCGGCCAACCCGGTGTCTTCTGCCGTGGCGCCCGGTTGATCGCGCTCTTGAAGCGCATGTTGCCGAATCCCCCGTCGCCGCCTTTGGCGATGGTGATCATTTCCCCGGGCTTGAGCAGCTCGTACAGGACCTCACCCGTCTCCACGTCGCTGATGATGGTGCCAACCGGCATCTTGAGGACAATGTCATCGCCGGCCGCGCCGAACATGTCCGAGCCCATGCCGTTCTGGCCGCGTTTGGCATCGTGGCGACGCGAGAAACGGAAATCGACCAGGGTATTGAGATTGGCGTCCGCCACGGCATACACATGCCCGCCGCGGCCGCCGTCGCCACCGTTCGGTCCGCCGAACTCCTTGTACTTCTCATGACGGAACGAGACGCAGCCGCTCCCACCGTCCCCGGCCGAGACGTCGATATAGGCTTCGTCAACGAATTTCATGAGGTCTTCAGTATAAGAACCGGGGCTCCGGATGCTTGGGTGGCCGACGCTTGCCGCCGCAAAAACAAAGCCCCGACGAGTCGGGGCTTCGCGGGGGAGCGAAGTGACGGTCAGGCCGGCAGCACACTCACGGTCTGCTTGTTGAGTGCGCCCTTGGTCGCGAACGCCACATGGCCGTCCACCAGGGCGAACAGGGTGTGATCCTTGCCCAGGCCGACGTTGGTGCCGGGATGGAACTTGGTGCCGCGCTGGCGCACGATGATGGAGCCGGCGCTGATGAGTTCACCGCCAAACGCCTTCACGCCGAGCATCTTGGGCTGGGAATCCCGCCCGTTTCGCGTAGAGCCGCCGCCTTTTTTCTGTGCCATGACTTTTCCTAATCAGTTGGGGACAGAGCTGAAGATCTGTCCCCAAAGTAATTGTTATCCAGCAATGGCGCCGATTTGCAGCTCGGTGAACTGCTGGCGATGCCCCTGGCGCTTTTGATAGTGCTTGCGACGGCGCATCTTGAAGATGCGAACCTTGTCGTGCTTGCCGTGCGCCACCACAGTGGCGACCACAGTCGCGCCGGACACCAGGGGCGTGCCGACCTTGATCTCGCTGCCGTTGCCGACTGCCAGTACCTGGTCGATCACGATTTCCTGGCCTACGTCCGCAGCAATCTGTTCTACTTTAATTTTTTCGCCGGAAGCAACGCGATACTGCTTGCCACCGGTTTTTATGACCGCGTACATGTTGACCTCTTCAATAGGAGCTCCCCGGACGGATTTCCGCAGAGCCCAACACTATAGCATTGTTTGCGGCTACTCACAACGGCCGCGTGGCGTTCCGCCAGCTCTCCAGGAGGCCCTCGGGGCGGCTTTCTATAATCCGGTGAACTGCCCGCGCTGTCCCCCTTGACTGACTCCCACACCGCCTCCGTCCTTTCCCTCATTGCCGACGACATGCGCGAGGTCGATGCGGTTGTCGCCCGCCGCCTCGATTCCGGCGTGCCCCTGGTGGGCGAAGTGTCACGTTACATCATTTCAGCCGGCGGCAAGCGGTTGCGCCCCGCCCTGCTGTTGCTGGTGTGCGGCGCACTGGACTACCAGGGTCCGCAACGCTTCAACCTGGCGGCCGTAGTCGAATTCATCCATACCGCCACATTGCTCCATGACGATGTCGTGGACGAGTCGACGCTGCGGCGCGGACGGGCCACCGCCAACGAGAGCTTCGGCAACCCGGCCAGCGTCCTGGTGGGTGACTTTCTCTACTCGCGCGCTTTCCAGATGATGCTGGATGCAGGCCAGATGCGCATCATGGAGATCCTGGCCGACGCGACCAACGTGATTGCTGAGGGGGAAGTGCTGCAGTTGATGAACATGCACGACGCGTCCCTCGATCAGGCCGCCTATCTGCGGGTGATCCGCTCCAAGACTGCCAAGCTGTTCGAGGCCAGCGCTCGCCTCGGCGCCGTGCTGGCCCAGGCCGACGCCCAGGTGGAGCAGGCCTGTGCCGACTATGGGCAGGCGCTGGGCACCGCATACCAGGTGATCGACGACCTGCTCGATTACGACGGCGATGCTGGTGAGATGGGCAAGAACCTGGGAGACGACCTGCGCGAAGGCAAGGCCACCTTGCCGCTGATCGCGGCCATGGAACGAGGCACCGCGGAACAGCGACGGATAGTGCAGGAGGCCATTCAGAGCGGGGGCGTGGGCGAACTCCAGCGGATCGTAGCGATCGTCAAGGAAACCGGGGCGCTCGTCGTGACGCGCGATGCCGCCGCGGCTGAGGCCCAACGCGCGGTGCAGGCCGCGCGGATGCTTCCCGACAATTCCTACAGCCGGGGTTTGCTACAATTGGCGGCTCAATTGCTGCAACGCCGGCATTGACTGCCCGGGGCAGCGGCGTGAAATGGCAGACGGGGTGTAGCTTAGCCTGGTAGAGCGCTACGTTCGGGACGTAGAGGCCGGAGGTTCGAATCCTCTCACCCCGACCA
>JAAOZX010000441.1 GCA_012274225.1 Comamonadaceae bacterium
ACCTTCGTGCCGGGCAACCTGAACGAGTTGCTGATGTGCTTCGACTTCGCGCGCAGCCTGCCCGAGACCAACGCGCTGCAGAACGGCCTGCGCAAGAAGTCCGGCAAGTTCATCATGGACGCCGAGCGCGACGGCCACAGCGAGGACGTCTGCACCTACGTCAAGTCCGACCTCGGCTCGATGATGGGCGGCGAGATCGGCCCGACCGGCGAGCCGCTGCCCAAGCCCGACATCCTGCTGCTGTCGTACACCGGCTGCTTCACCTTCATGAAGTGGTTCGAGCTGATCCGCCACAAGTACGGCTGCGAGAGCGTGATGCTGCACGTCCCCTACCAGGGCGAAGGCCGCATCCAGCCGAACATGCGCGAATACGTGGTCAAGCAACTGAAGGAAACGGTGATTCCGGCGCTCGAGCGGGTCTCCGGCGTCAAGTTCGACATCGACCGCTTGCGCCAGTACATGCGCGAGTCGGCCAAGGCCGAGGATGACCTGGTGAAGGTGCTGCAGTCGGCCAAGAACCGGCCTTCGCCGATCGACGGCTATTTCGGCGCGGTGTACTACATCGGCCCGATCTTCACCGCGTTCCGCGGCACACCGGAAGCGACGACGTACTACCGCATGCTGCGCGAGGAGATCGAGGAGCGGGTGCGCCTGGGCAAGGGCCCGGTCACGCCGGAGGGCGACATGGGCGAGGAGAAGTACCGGCTGATCGTCGAAGGCCCGCCCAACTGGACCAGTTTTCGCGAGTTCTGGAAGATGTTCTACGACGAAGGCGCGGTGGTGGTTTCGTCGACCTATGCCAAGGTGGGCGGCCTGTACGACTTCGGCTTCCGGCACGACCCCGAGCATCCGCTGGAGTCGCTGGCCGAGTACTGCCTGGGTTGCTACACCAACCTGAACCTGCCGTCCCGCATCGACATGATCTGCAAGTACATCGACGAGTACCAGGCCGACGGCCTGCTGATCAACTCGATCAAGAGCTGCAACAGTTTCTCGGCGGGCCAGCTGCTGATCCTGCGCGAAGTGGAAAAGCGCACCGGCAAGCCGGCCGCCTTCATCGAGACCGACCTGGTCGACCCGCGCTATTTCTCGGCGGCCAACGTGAAGAACCGGCTGGAAAGCTATTTCCAGATGGTCAAGCAAAAGCGCACCTCCCTGGTTGGCGCGCACTGAGGAACAACCACCATGCGGACCTTCATCGGAATCGACCTGGGCTCGACCACCACCAAAGCCGTGGTGCTGGACGAGAACCAGAACATCATCGGGCGCGGCATCACCAACTCGCGCTCCAACTACGACATCGCGGCCGAGATCGCCAAGCAGGAGGCGCTGCTGAACGGCCGCTTCTACCTGTTTCGCCAGGCCCTGGGCAACACCCAGGCCCTGAACGGCGGGCTGGACGCCTTCATCGGCCAGCTCGAACGCGACTTCCGCTCCGAGCAGTACGTGGAGCAGCTGCTCGACCTGGAAGCCACCTGCAAGCGCAGCCTGGCAACGGCGCATTTCGGCGCCGCCACCGACGCCGTGGGTGAGACCCTGGCCGAGGTCTTCCGCCGGCTCAAGGTCGAGGCGCCGTCGCTGTTCGCGCCGGGCGCCAAGCGCAAGAGCGACTTCTTCCGCGACATCGCCGGCAGCCAGTACCTGGCCATCGGCGAGACGGTGTCGAAGGAAGCCGGCACCCGCTACGACTTCCTGCTCAACCTGTTCGACCGCTCGATCATCGAGGTCGAGAACCGCGTCTACGCCGACTCGATCCGGCGCCACCTGCTGGCCGCGCTGGAGCGCACTTTCATCGAGCTGCCGGATACCGCCAAGCGGCGGTCGCAGATCGAGGCGCCGATCAAGGGCATCCTGGATACCGACATGGAGGAGACTTATGTGGTGGGCACCGGTTATGGCCGGGCCCGCCTCCCTTTTTCAAAAGAACATGTCCGGTCGGAGATCCTGTGCCACGGGCTGGGCGCCCACATGATGTATCCCGGCACGGCCACCGTGCTGGACATCGGCGGCCAGGACACCAAGGCGATCCAGGTCGATCCGGCCGGCATCGTCGAGAGCTTCCAGATGAACGACCGCTGCGCTGCCGGCTGCGGCCGCTACCTCGGCTACATCGCCGACGAGATGAACATGGGCCTGCATGAGCTGGGCCCGATGGCGATGACTTCCACCAAGACCATCCGCATCAACTCGACCTGCACCGTGTTCGCCGGCGCCGAGTTGCGGGACCGGCTCAGCCTGGGCGACAAGCGCGAGGACATCATGGCCGGCCTGCACCGCGCCATCATCCTGCGCGCCATGTCGATCCTGGCCCGCTCCGGCGGCATCCGCGACCAGTTCACCTTCACCGGCGGTGTGGCCAAGAACGAGGCGGCCGTCAAGGCGCTGAAGGACCTGGTCAAGGAGAACTACGGCGAGCTCCAGCTCAACATCGACCCGGATTCGATCTATACCGGTGCGCTCGGCGGCGCGACGTTCGCCTGGCGCGCAGTGGTGGAAGAAGGCAAGGCAGCTGAAGCGAGGGAAACCAAATGACATTGACCATCGGCATCGACATCGGCTCCGGGGCCGTCAAGAGCACGCTGTTCCGCGTGGAGAACGGCAAGTCCGAATGGCTGGCCAAGCGCTGCGAGCGGATTCGCCGGCGCGATCCCATGACGCTGGCTCAGGAAGGGCGCGACGCCGTGCTGGCGGAGGCCAAGCTGGGGCTCGACGACATCGACTACACCGCCACCACCGGCGAGGGCGAGAACGTCAAATTCGCCACCGGCCACTTCTATTCGATGACCACCCATGCCCGCGGCGGGGTGTTCCTGCATCCGGGCATCAGCGCGGTGGTGGACATCGGCGCCCTGAACGGCCGGGCGATCTACGTGGACGAGCGCGGCAAGGTGCTGGCGTACAAGATGACCAGCCAGTGCGCATCGGGCTCGGGCCAGTTCCTGGAGAACATCGCCCGCTACCTGGGCGTGGCCATCGAGGAAATCGGTGCGCTGTCGTGCAGCTCGAAGGAGCCGGAAAAATGCAGCTCGATCTGCGCCGTGCTGGCCGAGACCGACGTGATCAACATGGTCAGCCGCGGCATCGCCACGCCCGACATTCTGAAGGGCATCCACCTGTCGATGGCCTCGCGCATCGTCAAGCTGTTGAAGGTCACCGGGATCAAGCAGGGCACGGCCCTGTTGACCGGCGGTCTGGCACTGGACATCGGGCTGTTGTCGGCGATCCAGGAGGAGATGGCCAACGAGAAGGTCGGCGTGGAAGCGATCAGCCACCCGGATTCGATCTATGCCGGCGCCATCGGCGCGGCATTGTGGGGGGCTTACCGCCACGAGCGGTTGCAGGAACTGGAACAGGCAGCGGCGTAAACTTAGCAGTACAGGAGAGAAAACATGGCATTACTCATCGATGACAACTGCACCGCGTGCGACGCGTGCAAACCGGTGTGCCCCAACGAAGCGATCAGCGTCGGCGACCTGATCTACGTGATCGACCCGGCCAAGTGCACCGAATGCGTGGGCGCCGAGGACGAGCCGCAGTGCAAGCTGGTCTGCCCGGCCGACTGCATCGTGCCCGACCCCAACCACGCCGAGAGTCCGGAAGAGCTCCAGGCCAAGTACGAGTCGCTGCACGGCTGACACCGCAGCCTGGGGTGCCGCCGCAGGGCGGTGACGATCGCCATCGCCCTGTGGACGCAGGGGTTGTGCGGCCGCCGTGAACTTTCGGCGCCCTATCGAGGACCAACAACGAAGGGTGGGCGACCGGACGGCGTGGCACCCCCGTGGCTCAGGAGGTCATCATGCGGATTCGTGCGCGGACTTTGCTGCTGTCGTTTCTCCTCATCGTCGCCTGTGCCGCGGCGGCAGGCACGGTGGAGGTGTCTTTCGTCAATCCGGCGTCCTACATCGACGCGGGCGGCTCCCCATGGGACAAGGACGCCAAACTGCAGATTCTGCAGCGGCATCTGCAGTCCCTGGGCCAGCGCCTGCTGCCGGCCAACCAGGTGCTCAAGGTGGAAGTGCTGGACGTCGACCTGGCCGGCAACTTGCAGCTCAACCGCATCCGCGGCGAAGAGGTGCGGGTGCTAAGGGGCAAGGCCGACTTCCCCCGAATCCACTTGAAATACACGCTGGAGGCCGATGGCATGGCGCAGGGCAGCGGCACCGAATGGGTCGTCGATCTGGACTATGCGCACGGCGTGCCCAGCAGGTACGACACCGAGCCGCTGTATTACGAGAAGCGCATGCTCGAGACCTGGTTCAAGGCCCGGTTCGTCGACCACCGGCCCGGCCCGGGTTGAACTGGACTTAGGGACCACGCACCTGATCCCTCATCGACTGATTACCCCCGCCCGGGTCCGGTTTCTCCGCGCGGAGGCTTTTCGCCGGCGCGCTTGAAGGTATATTCGCAATCGATCTTTGGCCGCACGCCGGTGTAGCGGCCGGACCGAGGAACCGAAATGCCAACCCCCGATCTCTGCTCGGAAGAAGAAGTCTCCGAGCTGGTCCACACTTTCTACCGGAGCGTGCGCCACGACGCCATGCTCGGCCCGATCTTCGGTCGCCACGTCAAGGACTGGGACGCCCATCTGGGCAAGATGGTCGATTTCTGGTCTTCCGCCCTGCGCGGAACGGCGCGCTTCCGCGGCACGCCGATGCCCAAGCACACGGCCTTGCCCGGGTTGAGTGCCGCCTTGTTCCAGCATTGGCTGGCGCTGTTCCACAAAACGACGGATTCATTGCCCAATGAGGCGATGCGCGAACGGGCCAACGACCTGGCCGGCCGCGTCGCGGACAGCCTCTGGTACGGCTACCAGCTCAGCCGCCAGCCGGCCCAACTTCCCGAGGAACTTTGATGGACAGCGCGATCCTGAGCCTGCTGGGCGCTTTCGTCCTGTCGATCATCGGCCTGTTCGTCTTCATCTGGTCACTGCGCAAGGGCCTGCTGGTCGAGAACCCGGCCGCGGCCTCGGTGATCTTCGCCCGTGGCGAGATCGGGCGCATCGACGACCCGGCGCTGCCGGACGACGGCCAGCGCTCGATGCAGGAAGCGGCGCATCCGGGCTCGCCGGTGCCCGCCGCCGACGCCGACGAACTGCGCGACCGGATCGCGGCCGACCGCTCCAGCGCGTTCCCGGTGTTCATGTTCATCGCCTTCGCCTGCTTCTGGCTGGTGCTCGGCTCGCTGGCGGGACTGACCTCGTCCATCAAGTTGCACCAACCCGACTGGCTGACGCAGCAGGCCTGGCTGACCTTCGGCCGCATCCGCACGGTCCATCTCACGGCGGTGCTGTACGGATGGATCACCAACGCGGCGCTCGGGATGATCCTGTGGCTGTTGCCGCGACTGCTGCGCACCCGGCTGCACGGCGCGGTGTGGACCATGCTGGGCGGCGCGCTCATCAACACCGGCATCGCGGCGGGCATAGGCGCCATCGCCGCGGGCTGGTCGGATGGCATGGAGTACCTGGAGATCCCCTGGCAGATCGCCATCTTCGTGCTGGTCGGCTTCGTCCTGGTGGTGCTGCCGGTGCTGTACACCCTGGTCAACCGCAAGGTCGAACACCTGTACGTGACGGTCTGGTACACGGTCGCGGGGCTGCTCTGGATCTCGCTGCTGTTCCTGGTCGGCAAGCTGCCGGGCGTGCACACCGGCGTGCAGCAGGCCACCACCAACTGGTGGTACGGCCACAACGTGCTGGGCCTGTGGTTCACGCCGGTGAGCGTGGGGGCGATCTACTACTTCCTGCCCAAGATCATCGGCCGGCCGGTGCGCTCGTACAACCTGTCGATCCTGGGCTTCTGGACCCTGGCGTTCTTCTACGGCCAGGTCGGCGGCCACCACCTGATCGGCGGGCCGGTGCCCGGTTGGCTCACCACCCTGTCGATCGTGCAGAGCCTGATGATGGTGATCCCGGTGATCGCCTTCACCATCAACATGGGCGGAACGCTGAAGGGCCGGATGCACCTGGCGCGCTATTCGCCCACGCTGCGCTTCATGATGTTCGGCGGACTGATGTACCTGGCGTCGTCGCTGCAGGGCTCGGCCGAGGCCTTGCGAAGTGTCAACGCGATCACCCATTTCACCCATTTCACCGTGGCGCACGCCCACCTGGGCGCCTATGCCTTCGTCACCATGGTGCTGTTCGGCGCGATCTATTTCATGATGCCGCGGGTGCTGAACTGGGAGTGGCCGTATCCCCGCCTGATCACCCTGCACTTCTGGCTGGCCGCCGTCGGCATCGCCATCTACTTCGTGGGCCTGACCATCGGCGGCTGGCTGCAGGGCCTGGCGATGCTCGATGCGGCCCGGCCGTTCATGGAGTCGGTGACGCTCACGGCGCCGTACCTGAAGTGGCGTTCGGTCGGCGGCAGCCTGATGGTGCTCGGCCACCTGGTCTTCGTCGGCCATTTCATGGCGATGGCACTGCGCTTCGGCCCGACCCGCACCGGCGCGGCGCTGTTCG
>JAAOZX010000442.1 GCA_012274225.1 Comamonadaceae bacterium
CCCCGGCATTCTTTTCGTGATCGGCAGTTGTCTGGTGGCCGAGTCGCCGCGCTGGCTCCATCGCCGCGGCAAGATCGACGCCGCCCGGGCCGCACTGCTCCGCTCGCGCACGACCGATCAGGCCGATCTCGAGTTGAAGGAAATGGCGGCGACCGCCGCCGCCGAACAGGCCGGCAACGCCGGCGGCGGGTCCGGCCGCGAGTCGCTGCTCCACCGGAAATACGTCATCCCGTTTGTCCTCGCCTGTATCATCCTCGCCTGCAACCAGGCGACCGGCGTCAACTCGATCATCGGCTACAACACCACGATCCTCCTGCAAAGCGGCCTCTCCGACGTCGCCGCGCACTGGGGCTATTTGATTCTCACCTCGGTCAATTTCCTCGTGACGATGGCCGGCGTCGCGCTCGTCGATCGCAAGGGCCGCAAGTTCCTCCTGTCCGTCGGCAGCGCGGGCATCATCGTCTCGCTGCTCGTGGTCGGCACGCTGTTTCGCAACACGGAGAAACTCCGCGTCGACTCCGGTGCCGCCGTGCAAGCTCTCGTCGCCCGCGATCAGGCCACGATCACCTTCAACCAGGTGACCGCCGACCAACTCGCCGCCACCGCGGGCGATGCCGGCCGCGCGCTCGCCGGCCAGCCGGCCACCCTCGTTGTGATTTATTCCTACGGCGATTTTCGCGCCGCGACCAACGTCGTCCGCTCCGACGATGCCACCGCCAAGCCGGTCGCGATCACCCGGGAAAGCTGCCTGCCGCCGAACAAGGTCGTCGCGTTCTTCTCGAATCCGTTTGCTGATCTCGATGCTGCGAAGACCGCGCCGCTCAAAATCGAAAACGCGCTCATCGCCCCCATCCCGAGTTCCTCGACCGGCTGGATCACCGCGATCGCGATCTTTGCCTTCATGGCGTGCTTCGCGATCGGACCGGGCGTCTGCGTGTGGCTCGCGCTCTCCGAACTCATGCCGACGCGCATCCGCTCGAATGGCATGAGCATCGCGCTCCTCATCAACCAGGCAGTCTCGACCGGCATCGCCGCGGTGTTCCTGCCGACGGTCGGACGCTATGGTTACTCGACGATGGTCTGCGCGTTCGCCGGCTGCACGGTCGTTTACTTCATCACCGCCGCCTTCTTCCTCCCCGAGACGAAGGGTCGCACGCTCGAGGAGATCGAGGAACACTTCGCCAAGGGGTCGAAAGCGTAGGCCGGGGCTTACCCCCATAAGCGCTAACTTAAGGATTGAATAATTTTTTCGCTCGGTGGAAATTCGGCCGCGATGAAGACGACGAGCACCGTGACGGATCGGAATTGGGAGTTTCTGCTCGGGTTGCTGCCCGCCGACTGGAAGGAGCTGGCGCGCACGACTGGAGCCATCACGCGCTTGCGGGGCTTCGCGGCGGAAGACCAGCTGTTGCGCGCGTTGCTCTTGCACGTGGCCCTCGGGTGTTCGTTGCGGGACACCGTCGTGGTGGCAAAAGCGGCCGGGTGGCTCGCGCTGTCCGATGTCGCCCTGCTCAAAAAGCTGCGGCAGTCCGAGCGCTGGCTGCAGGCCCTGTGCGTCGGCGTGCTGCGCGACAGCGAACTGGCGCTGCCCAGCGCGCCGGCCTTGCGCATGCGGCTCATCGACGGCACGCACGTCAAAGAGCCGGGCCAGACCGGCAGCCAGTGGCGGATGCACTTCAGCCTCCAAGTGCCGCAGTGGAGCTGCGATTATTTTCACGTGACCAGCAGCGACGGTGCGGGCACTGGCGAATCGCTGCGCCACTTCCCGGTGCGCCCCAAGGATTGCCTGATCGCCGATCGCGGTTACGCGCACGCCGCCGGTCTCGGGCACGTGGAGCGCAAAGGCGGCTACTGCATCGTGCGGCACAATGCCCCAAACCTGCCGGTCGAAGACGAGGCGGGCGCCCCGGTGGACGTGTTGCAGTGGTTGCGTGGCTTGACCCAACCCGGGGCGGTCGGCAGTCGCACGGCCTACGTGCGGGTCGACGCCCAGCTGCGCGTGGCGGTGCGCCTGTGCGCGGTGCGCAAAAGCCCCGAGGCGGTCGTCGCGAGCGAACGCAAGGTGCGGCGGCGGGCGCAAAAAAACGGGGAAACGCTGCGCCCCGCCACCGTGGAATATACCCAGTGGGTCATCGTGCTCACCACCGTGCCGCCAGCCCTGCTGACCGACGCGCAGGTTTTGGAATGGTATCGGGTGCGCTGGCAAATCGAGCTGGCGTTCAAGCGGCTCAAATCGTTGGCCGGCTTCGGGCACCTGCCCAAATCCGATCCCCGTTCCAGCCGGGCCTGGTTGTATGGGAAGCTGCTGGTCGCGCTGCTCACCGAGAAAATGCAGCGTTATGCGCTGGCCTTTTCCCCCTGGGGCGTTCGCTGGGGCGAACCAGAAGCGGCCGCGTAGCCTGTGGCGCGAGACGAAATTCTTGCTGCGGTTGATCAAATCCGCGCTGTGGCCGGAGTTGCTCATCGCAGACTGCTTGAACAATTGGGCGACCATTCAGCTCGATCTGGCCGAGCGCCGCCGAAATCGCCGACCGCGCATCGAGACTCTTTTAAGTTAGCGCTTATGGGGGCAAGCCCCGAGGCATTTGACCAAACCAACAATGTTGCCTTCGCCCACCCTTCGTAGCGGCGAGCGCCAGCGAGCCGACGCCCCCCGGCTCGCTCGCGCACGCCGCTACCAAACCAAGCCGAAGC
>JAAOZX010000443.1 GCA_012274225.1 Comamonadaceae bacterium
GATGATGGGCAGCATCGTGTACACCACGTGCCCGGTGCCGCACAACATGGTGAGGATGCAGGTGGTGAACGGCGCCAGGATCGAGACGTACTTGGGATTGCGCCGCAGCAACTTCTCGGCCGCCTGCAGCATCACCTCGAGCCCGCCGGACGCCTGCAGCGTCGCCGAGGCCGCGACCACCGCGATGATGGTGAGCATCACTTCCACCGGCGGCTTGCCGGGCGGCAGCCCGAAAGCGAAGACCAGCACGACCAAGCCGATGCCGCCCAGCAGGCCAAGGGCGATTCCTCCCTTGCGCGCCCCATAGAAGAGACAGGCGAGGACGATGGCGAGCTGGAGGGTGAATTGCATGACGATGTCTTCGTGGGTGAGAAGAGGCCGCTTCCTTCGCACTGCTTGTGGCAATGACCGAAGCGTTGAGCGATTGTCCGCCCGCGGTTCAGCCGCCGCGTTGACAGACGTCAAACGGAATGGATGGCCGGTTCAATCGCGCAGCTCTTCAGCTTGCGCCGTGGCACTTCTTGTATTTCTTGCCGCTGCCGCACGGGCAGGGATCATTACGTCCGGGCTGAGGCGGCTTGCGCACGGCCTCGATCCGCGGACCCAGGCTCTTCCACAACTGGCGCAGGTCGTACACGCCCCAGATGGCGGCGGCGAAGTCGTCCAGCCGCCGCTCGCTCACGCTGGGCGGGTCGTCCCCGTACAGGGACACGGTCGGCGTCCGGCTGTCGTCCTCGGTCAGGGCAACAATGGCACCGAGCGCGGTGTCCAGCATTCGCGCGGCATCTGGGTCCGAGGGCGGCGCCCAGTCTTCGGGCCACGTCTCGACGGCGTACATGAAGCCCAGCGCCCACACTTGCGCGTAAGCCGGCAGCGCTGCGACATTGGTTTCTCCGCGTTCCGCCTCCGGCAGCGCCAGCACGGCGCCGCGCGTGTCCAGCACCTCGGGTCTATAGGTCCGCTCGTCCTCGAGCATCTCGACCGGCTCGTCGAGCGCGCTCGCCACTTCGACCCAGCGCCGCCGCCAGCGCCACACGAACTCCATGTGCCGTACCGGCTTGAAATCGTCGCCCAGCAGAACCGGCCAGTACTCGTCGGGTGCGATGACGCGGCGCGTGCACACCAGCGCCGCCAGGAAGCCCTCGCAGAACTCCCATAGCGGGATCTCTTCGTGGACCTCGCGCAGCGCGTCGAGCTCGGCGTCCTGGGCGTCGAAGTCAGCGGGACCCAGCGGCGGGGTCGGGGGCAGGGGCGTGGTCAAGCCGGGATTTTGCCGCATCGCCGTCACGCCATAAGATGGTGCGCATGAACGAAGCATTCAGGCCGCAGCTCTCCGGCATTGACGCGTCGCCGGGATTCGCATCCGACGACGATGTGCCAATTGCCTACATGCAGCGCACCCGCGACTGGTACCTGGCGCTGGGCTATGGCAATCCCTATCGCTGGGCGCACTTTCGCGACGTGCCGTTCCAGCCGCTTGTCAAACCGCTTTCGCAATCCACCGCCACGGTGATCACCACCGCGGCGCCGCATCGGCCGGGCCAGCGCCCGCAGGAAGCCGGCACCGCCTACAACGCGGCGGCCAAGTTCTACAGCGTCTACTCGGGTGACACCGGCGCCGACCACGACCTGCGCATCGACCATGTCGCCGTCGATTTCAAGCACACGGCGATGCACGACAGCCGCGCGTGGTTTCCCTTGCCCGCATTGCGCAGCGCGGTGGCCCAGCACCGGATCGGTGCGCTCGCGCCGCGCTTTCATGGCGTCCCGACCCATCGCAGCCAGCGCCAGACCGTCGAGGTGTATTGCCCGGAAGTGCTGTCGCGCTGCCGCGCCGACAGGGTCGACGTCGCGGTGCTGGTGCCCAACTGCCCGGTGTGCCACCAGACGCTGAGCCTGGTGGCGCGGCACCTGGAGGCCGGCGGCATCGCCACGGTGATCACGGGTTGCGCCAAGGACATCGTCGAACACGTGGGCGTGCCGCGCCTGCTGTTCAGCGACTTTCCGCTCGGGAACGGGGCCGGCCGGCCGGACGATCCGCCATCGCAGAGCCAGACCCTGGAACTGGCGCTGCGGCTGCTGGAGTCGGCGCCGGGCGCGCGCAGCACGCTGCAGTCGCCGCTGCGCTGGAGCGAATCGCACGCCTGGAAGCTGGACTATTCGAATCCCGAACGCGTGGCGCCCGAGGAACTGGCCCGGCTGCGCGCCGAATTCGACCGGGCCAAGGCGACGGCCAAGGCCTTGCGCGAACCTGCGGCCTGACCGGCAGCCGGGCCGAAAGCGGTTGCGTGGTGTCCGGCGCGGCCTATCCGCGTTTACCCGAGGGAAACCCGGGTCACGTAATATTCCCTCACACAACCTGGCTTTTCCAGCACCCCACCGAGCCGTAGTACCCGATGTCCATGGTCCAGCTGGCGCTGCGGCGTCCCTACACGTTCATCGTCATGGCGATGCTGATCGTGCTCGCCACCCCGTTCGCGCTGTGGAACATGGCGACCGACATCTTCCCCGAGATCAACATCCCGGTGATCAGCATCATCTGGAACTACAATGGACTGCCGGCGCAGGAAATGGGCCAGCGCATCGCCGCCGGCAGCGAGCGCAGCCTCACCACCCTGGTCAGCGACATCGAGCACATCGAGTCCACTTCGCTCGCCAGCATCAGCATCATCAAGGTCTTCTTCCAGCCCAGCGCCAACATCCAGAACGCGCTGGCGCAGGTGGTGGCCTCGGTGCAGACCCAGGTGCGGCAGTTGCCGCCGGGCATCACGCCGGCACTGGTCATCAAGTACTCGGCGTCCAGCATCCCGGTGATCCAACTGGCGATGTCCAGCGCAACGCTGCCGGAGCAGTCGGTGTTCGATGCCGCCGTGAACCAGTTGCGGCCGCAACTGGTGACGATTCCCGGCGTCGCGATCCCGTTCCCCTACGGCGGCAAGATCAAGGTGATCTCGGTCGACATCGACACCCAGGCGCTGCAGGCGCGCGGCCTCGCGCCGGCCGACGTCGTCAACGCGGTGAACACGCAGAACCTGATCCTGCCCTCGGGCACCGCCAAGCTCGGCGACACGGAATACGCGGTCGGCATGAACGGCTCGCCTAACGCCATCGCCGGCCTGAACGACCTGCCGGTGCGCACCGCCAACGGCACCACCACCTATCTGCGCGACGTGGCCACCGTGCGCGACGGCTTCCAGCCCCAGACCAACGTGGTGCGCCAGGACGGCTCGCGCGGTGTGCTGCTGTCGATCCTGAAGAACGGCGGCGCCTCCACCCTGGACATCGTGTCCAACCTCAAGGCCATGCTGCCGCGGGCCACCCAGACC
>JAAOZX010000444.1 GCA_012274225.1 Comamonadaceae bacterium
GCGCTCGGCGCTGCGGGCGGCGAGCTCGCGGAAATTGCTGCAATCGCGGCGATGCACGCTGACGCCCTTGCCGCGAGTGACGAAGCCGCTGATGGCGTCGGGCGGCGCCGGCTTGCAGCACTTGGCCAGCTGGGTCATGAGGGAATCGATGCCAACCACCAGCACGCCACCCTTGGGCGTGCGATCGCCATGGCGCGGCTTCTTCAGCAGCAGGAACTCGTCCGGCGTTGCGGGTGGTGCCGCCGGTTTCAACACCGCCTCGATGTGGCGCAGCGAATACTCGTCCTTGCCGACTACGGCGAACAGGTCCTCGGCCGACTTGAATCCGAGTTGCGAGGCCAGGTCCTCCAGCTTGACCGCCGTCTTGCCTTCTCGCTGCAGCAGCTTCTCCACCGCCTCGCGGCCCCGCGCGACGGTCTCGTGACGAATCTGCTCGTTGAACCAGGCCCGCACCTTGGCCTTGGCGCGACTGCTGGCGAGGAATCGCAGGTCGGCATTGAGCCAGTCGCGCGAGGGTCCACCCTCCTTCACCACCGTGATCTCCACGGTCTGGCCGTTCTGCAGCGGCGTGTTCAGCGGCACCATCGCGCCGTCGACGCGGGCGCCCCGGCAGCGATGCCCGAGCCCGGTGTGCACGCTGTAGGCAAAGTCGACCGGGGTGGCGCCCTGGGGCAATTCGACGATCGCCGCATCGGGCGTGAGCACGTAGATGCGATCCTCGAACAGCCCCTGGCCGGAACCGGCCAGATCGCGCTCCCACGCCAGCAGCTGCCGCAGCACCGCGATCTTGGCGTCGTACTGGCCGGTGGCGGCCACACCTGCATAGCCCTTGGTGCCCGCCTCCTTGTAGGCCCAGTGGGCGGCAACGCCGTGCTCGGCATGGTCGTGCATGGCCTGGGTGCGGATCTGGATCTCGATCGGACGCCCACCCCTGTCCCGCACGATGGTGTGCAACGACTGGTAGCCGTTGACCTTCGGCTTGGCGATGTAGTCGTCGAACTCCTCGACCACCGGCGTGAACTGCTGGTGCACCCACGACAGCGCCGCATAGCAGTCCTTGATCTCGGGCACGATCACGCGCAGCGCGCGGATGTCGAACACCTGGTCGAAATCCAGCGACTTGCCGCGCATCTTCCTGACGATGCTGTAGATGTGCTTGGGCCGTCCGAACACGCTGGCCCGCACGCCCTGCGCCTTCAGCTCCTCCTGCAGCCGCGACCGCAGCTGTTCCACGTACTCCTCGCGCTCCGCCCGCTTTTCGTCCAGCAGGCCGGCCACCTTCTTGTAAGTGTCCGGCTCGAGGAAGCGGAACGCCAGGTCTTCCATCTCCCATTTGAGCTGCCAGATGCCCAGCCGGTTGGCCAGCGGCGCGAATACGTTCAGCGCTTCGCGCGCGACGCTGGGCGGCGCGACGGTCTTGCGCGATGCGTGCCAGCGCAACGTCTGCAGCCGCGAGGCCAGACGCAGCATGACGACGCGCAGGTCGCGCGAGAACGCCAGCAGCATCTTGCGCACTTTCTCGGTCTGGACCTTGGCATCGTCAATGCGCTGGCCGGCGCCCTCGGCCTCGCGCGTCTGCTCCTGGATCCGCACCAGCTTGTTGGTCTCGAGGGCGAGCGCCGCGTAGTTCTCGCCGAAGGCCTTGGCGATGACCTCCTGCGGCTTGTTCAGGTGCGGGCAGGCGTAGACCAGATAGCTTGCCGCCTGCATGGCCTCGGAGCCGCCCATGGATTTGAGAATGGCGGCCACTGCGTCGGCGTGGCGCAGGGTGTTTTCGCCGGTGTCCAGAGTTTCACCCGCGATGAACGGCTCGGCGAAGGCGCGCGCCCGGGCCAGGGCGTGGGCCTGGTGCGGCATCGCCTGTTCGGTGGCGGCGATCAGCTCGGGAACGGCCGCCGCTTCAGGTTGCTCCGCTGTCAGGCTTTTCATGGTCGGATTGTCCCAGCAGGAACGAGGCCACGGCCTCGACCTGATTGTCGGCGATCAAGGTCGGTGCGTGGCCGACACCTTCGAATTCGATGAGGCGTGCCCGGGGGCCGCGCCGCGTCATGGCCAGTGCCGTTTCGGGCGAGAGCAGGTCGGACTGCGCGCCGCGCAGGATCAGCGTGCGGGCCTGGATGCGGTCGAACAACTGCCACAGAGCCGCCTCGCCCTGCGCCGCCGATTCCTCGGACAGGTTGCGGAACGGCACGGCGATCGCGGGGTCGTAGTGCAGGGTCCAGCCGCCTTCCGGCAATTGGCGCACCATCGCCTGCGACAGGGCCAGCCACTGTGCGGGCGTGTGCGGGCCGAAGCTGGTGGAGATGGCCCACATCGCATCGGCCGCCTGCTGCACGGTCTGGAAGCGCCCGGTGTTGCCCAGGTAGGTGCCAATGCGCTGCAGGGCCTGCCACTGGATGACCGGGCCGACATCGTTGAGCACCAGAGCACGGACCGCGACCGGCAGCGGCGCCGGACCCTTGTCGGTAGCCTGCGCCAACTCGCGCGTGCCGCAGACCGCCATCCCGATCAGCCCGCCCATGCTGGTGCCGATCCAGTCCAGGACCGTGATGGGCGCCTGGCGGTGCAACTGCGTCAGCATGGCCAGGATGTCAGCCACATACTGCGGCGGCTGATAACCCATGGGGTCCTTCAGCCAGTCGCTGCGGCCGCGCCCGGCGACGTCGACGCAGACGACGCGCAGCGGATCGGTTGCACGGTCCAACAGGAATTGCGCCAGCACGTCGAAATCCCGTCCTTGGCGCGAGAGGCCATGCACGCACACGATCACATGGCCCGCGCCGTCATCGCCCCATTGCCAGTACGCCATGCGATGACCTCCGGCGGGATCCGGGCAGGATACGTAATTCAGCGTAGGTTCCGGCATCGCATTCAAATAACCGCATACTGTGCGGCTGCTTTTCCACTCTCTGACTCGATCCTAATTCAATATGGAGACCATCATGCTGAAAGGCAAAACCGCCCTGGTGACCGGCTCGACCAGCGGCATCGGCCTGGGCATCGCCAAGGCACTGGCCCGTCAAGGCGCCAACATCGTGCTCAACGGTTTCGGCGACGCCGACGGGCCGCAGGCGCAGGTGCGCGAGCTCGGTGTCAAGGCGGCGTATCACGGCGCGGACATGAGCAAGCCGGCGCAGATCGAGGACATGATGAAGTACGCCGCGGCGCAGTTCGGCCGGGTCGACATCCTGGTGAACAACGCCGGTATCCAGCACGTCGCTCGCGTCGAGGATTTCCCGACGGAGAAATGGGACGCCATCATCGCGATCAATCTCTCGAGCGCGTTTCATGCGAGTCGACTGGCGTTGCCGGCGATGAGAGCGGCGAACTGGGGCCGCATTGTCAACATCGCATCGGTGCACGGCCTGGTCGCCTCGGCTGAGAAGTCGGCCTACGTCACGGCCAAGCACGGCTTGGTGGGGCTGACCAAAGTCATTGCGCTGGAGAACGCCACCACCGGCGTCACCTGCAACGCGATCTGCCCGGGCTGGGTGCTGACGCCGCTGGTGCAGCAGCAGGTCGACGCCCGGGCCAAGGCCAACGCTTGCTCCAACGAGGAAGCCAAGAAGCAGTTGCTGGCCGAAAAGGAGCCGTCCCTGCAGTTCACGACGCCCGAGGAACTGGGCGAGCTCGCCGTGTTCTTCTGCTCTGCCGCGGCCAACAACACTCGCGGGGTCGCCTGGAATATGGATGGGGGGTGGGTAGCCCAATAGCGCAGGGCGAGGGGCCCCATGCTTGCATGGGGATCGAACCGCTATTGGGCTACTCGTCGCTCCGGCGCTCGATGCGCCGGGGCGGTTTCCTGCTCCTATGCTCCTACTCACCCCAACCCCAACATCTCCAACTTCACCGCCTCGAACCAGCCTTTCTCCGGCAGGTAATCGTAGCGCTCCACCCGGCAGCTGCGCGGCTGCCCCGGCGGGAGCGCCTTCCAGTAGATCAGGTTGACCGAATTGCGGGTGCCGTGCCGCACCCGCGAAGACACGGCGGTGCCGGCCTGCACGCACCACATCGGCCGGGGCGTGGGTTGCGGACGTGCGCGCAGGTCCAGAATATATGGAAGGTGAATGTGTCCGCCCAGCACCAGGTCGGCGCCGGCCTCAGACCAGCATTGCAGGGCCGGCTCGGCGCCGCGCAGACGGTCACGCACGTCCTCGGCCCGGGCCACTGCCGCAGGCTGATGGGTGACTACCACCCGCAATTGCCTTGGCCGGGCGCCACGCAATTGGTTCGCCACCCGCTGCACCTGGTCAGCCGACACTTCGCCGTTCTTGTGCCGCGACGCCCGGGTGGTGTTGACGCCGATCACGAGGAAGTCGTCGGTCTCGAGCGTCGGGTCCAGCCGCGGCCCGAATGCTTGCAGATAGTTGCCGTAGGGCCGCGCCACCCGCGACAGCATGTCGAACAGCGGAATGTCGTGGTTGCCCGGAAGGGCCAACATGCGTTCCACGCCCAACTCGTCGCACAGCCGCCGCGCCGCCTGGAATTGCGCCGGCCGCGCGCGCTGGGTGATGTCGCCGCTGAAAACCAGGACATCGGGCAGGCGCTCGCGCGCCAGGACCCGCAGCGCCGCCACGACGCGCGGTTGCTCGGTGCCGAAATGGGTATCGGAGATGTGCAACAGGACGCTCATTTGCGTCGCCTGTCCACCGCCTGAAGAAATCCGGCCCTCATCGGGGCCAGCTTACCGGGCGGAGTGGCGGCCGGCTGTCGGACGGCACCTAGCGCAGCTGTACGGAACCAGAGACCGTCACGGTCACGGTGCTCTTGCCTGCTTCGACCGGCACCGGGATTTCGGCCGCGCCCGCCTTGGCTTCCATGGCCATCATCCGCGGCCGCGGGCCAAAAACCTGGTCGTTGGAATTCACGGCCACCTCCCGCAGGGTGTAGCCGGAAAAACCGAAGCCCTTCGCCAATTCGGCGGCCTTGGACTTGAATCGTTCGATGGCCACGGCCTGGGCATCGCTTTCCACCTTGGCTCGCTGCTCGCGACTCAGTCCGAAACTGGACCCGGCAACAGTGAGGGTCTGGATCCGGGCGGCCGTCTGGGTAATGCGGGTGAAGTCGCGCCCCTCCAGGACCAGTTCTGCGGATCCGTTCCAGCCGCTGATCCTGCCGTCGCGGCCGTAGCGGGGGTAGATCCCGAAGCTTCCGGTGCGCACGTCCATCTGGCCCGGTTGGGCCGTCTTCCGCGCCTCCGCCAGTGCCCCGTCCAGCGCCGCCTTGAGTTGGGATTGCACGGCTTGGGGCTCGGAGCCCTCGCGCGTGGTGTTCAGGTTGAGGCTCAGCAGGTCCTGCTGCACTGCCACGCTGCCGCTGGCCGAGAGCTGCAGCACGTTCTGCGTCGGCGAATACGGCGGAGTTTGCGCCGTCGCCAACCCAGCGGCGGCCAGCAGCACACCAAAGAGCGAATGAGTGAATTTCATGGTGTCATTGTGTTTGCCTGCCGCAATCATGACCCCCAGTCCCGCGTTGCGGGACGCGGACCAATGGCCCCGAATTGCGCAGAAATTTGTGCGCCAGCGCCCCCGAACTATCCATTTTCGTCGCAGTTAGCGCGGTGACAGTGAACCCTTGCGCGGCGCCGCAACATTTGTAACACTGTGTCAAGCCTTCGGGAAAACCCCGCACGCCCGGCGTCAAGCCCCTCAGAATCGGCTCTGTTACATATGAAATTGGAGCAACATGACACAAGCTGCAGCCCGCACCGACAAGATCCTCGTCGTCGACGACGATGCTCGCATCCGCGACCTGCTGCGCCGGTACCTGACCCAGGAGGGTTTCGAGGTGATTCTGGCGGAGGACGGGAAGGCGCTCAACCGCCTGATGCTTCGTGAAACGGCCGACCTGATCGTGCTCGACCTCATGATGCCGGGCGAAGACGGGCTGTCCATCTGCCGGCGCCTGCGCGCCGCCAACGACCGCACCCCCATCATCATGCTGACTGCCAAGGGCGAGGACGTGGACCGCATTGTCGGGCTGGAAGTCGGGGCCGACGACTACCTGGGCAAGCCGTTCAATCCCCGCGAGCTACTGGCCCGGGTCCATGCCGTGCTGCGCCGCCGGCCGGCCCAGGAGGCCCCGGGCGCGCCGTCGAGCGACAACGAGGTGGTGAGCTTCGGACCCTTCGCCTTCGACCTGGGTGCCCGCACCCTGCGCAAGAACGGCGAGGAATTGCCCCTGACCACCGGCGAATTCGCGATGCTCAAGGCGCTGGTGCGGCATCCGCGCCAACCGCTGTCCCGCGAAAAGCTGGCCCAGCTGGCGCGCGGCCGCGAATTCGAACCGTTCGACCGCAGCCTGGATGTGCAGGTGTCGCGGTTGCGCAAGCTGGTCGAAGTGGACCCGGCGGCCCCGCGTTACATCCAGACGGTCTGGGGCGTAGGTTACGTTTTCGTTCCAGATGGCGCCGGCTGATCGCACCGATTCAAACAATAATCGGCCGGGTACACATGAGCAGGAATCCGGAGTGCTTCGAGGCGCAACCACCAGCATCGACATAACCAGTCCGGCACCGCTTGAGACGGCGCCGGCTCCGCTGGAGTTGCGCCCGCGAGTTGGCCTGTCGCTCTTCTGGCGCACCTTCTTCCTGCTGTCGCTGCTGCTGATCGGCAGCATCGTGGCCTGGCTGCAAACCTTCCGTGCGCTCGAATTCGAACCGCGGGCGGTGCAGACCGCGCAGCAGATCGCCTCGCTGGTGAACCTGAGCCGGGCTGCCCTGGTTCACTCCGATTCGATCAACCGGGTTTCACTCATCAAGACCCTGGCCGACCAGGAAGGGGTGCGGATTCTGCCGCGCGAGCCGAAGGACACCTATATGACCTTCAGCCCGGGTGAGCTCGACACGCGCGTCATGGACGAGCTGGCGACCCGCCTGGGGCCCGGCACCGTGTTGGCGGCCAGCGTCAACAACGAGCCGGGCCTGTGGGTTGGCTTCAAGATCGATTCCGATCCCTACTGGATGCTGCTGGACCGGTCGCGCTTGACCAACGTCGGCGGCCGGACCTGGCTGATCTGGCTGATCACGGCGGCGGCGCTGTCGCTGACCGGCGCGGCATTGATCGCCCGCCTGATCAACCGCCCGCTCAAGCAGTTGTCATTTGCGGCCAGCCGCGTGCGCGACGGCGATTTCGACGCCAGCCGGCTGGACGAGAAGGCCGTGACCAGCGAGATCCGCGAGGTCAATATCGGCTTCAACCGGATGGCCCAGCAGCTGGCCAAGATCGAGCAGGACCGAGCCGTCATGCTGGCCGGCATCTCCCACGATCTGCGCACGCCGCTGGCCCGGTTGCGCCTGGAAACCGAGATGAGCGTGGCCGACGCCGATGCGCGCGAGCACATGGCGGCCGACATCGACCAGCTCGATGCCATCATCGACAAGTTCCTCGATTACGCGCGGCCCGACCATGCCGAGCTCAAGCAGGTGCTGCTCAACGACGTGATCGAGGCCTGCCTGTACGCGGTGCAGGACCAGGGCGACATGCGCATCAACCTGGACGTGGCCAGGGAGCTCTACGTCCTGGCCGACGAGGTGGAACTGGCGCGCGTCATCTCCAACCTGCTGGAAAACGCCCGGCGCTACGGCAAGACGCCAGAGACTGGAATCGCCGTCGTCGACATCGTTGCCAAGTCGCGCAACGAATGGGTGCTGCTGAAGGTGCGCGACCACGGCATGGGGGTGGCCCCGGAGGCCCTGCCCAACCTGATCAAGCCGTTCTTCCGCGGCGATGCGGCGCGAACCGCGGCCACCGGCGCCGGCCTGGGCCTGGCGATCGTCGACAAGACCGTGCAGCGCATGGGCGGCATCTTCGCGCTGGCCAATACCACCAGCGGCGGGTTGGCCGCGCACATCAAGCTGCAAAAACCCAAGGCCAGCGCGCCACAGACCGAGCCGGCCGCCAATACCGAACCCGCGTTCTAGGCTGGGGGCGGCCCCTGCCGGGACAGCAGCACCACGGCCCTGGCCTCGACGGCCAGGCCTTGGCCCACCGGACCCAGTTTCTCCGCCGTTTTGGCCTTCACATTCACTTGGCCGCAAGCCAGGTCCAGTGCCCGGGCGATCCGCCCGCACATAGCCTCGAGATGAGGCGCCATGCGTGGCGCCTGGGCCATCACGGTGCTGTCGACATTGCCGATCTGCCAGCCGCGCTCGCGCACGCGCCGGGCCGCTTCGGCGAGCAGCGCCAGCGAATCGGCGCCGCGGAAGCGCTCGTCGGTATCGGGGAACATCCGCCCGATGTCACCCAGCCCGGCCGCTCCCAACAGTGCATCGGTGATAGCGTGCAGCAGCACGTCGGCGTCCGAGTGTCCAAGCAGGCCGCGCTCGAACGGCAGTTCGACCCCGCCGATCATGAGCTTGCGCCCGGGAACCAGCGCATGCACGTCCCACCCTTCGCCGATGCGAATCGTCATGAGGCACTCCGGTTGGGCGCGTCGACCGGGGCGGGGCGGTGCGTCACCGCACCCGGCCCTTCAGCATGGCTTCGGCCAGTTCGAAATCTTCGGGATAGGTCACCTTGAGATTCTGCGCGCCGTCCGGCACCAGCAGCGGCCGGTGGCCCAGGCCCTCGATCGCGCAGGATTCGTCGGTGACCTGGCCGCCGGCGCGCTCGAGCGCCTCCATCAGCATCCCGATGCGGAACATCTGCGGCGTCTGGGCCAGCCATTTGTCGTCGCGCGCAAGGGTGGCCGCCACCCGGCCGCCCTCCTCGCGCTTGAGGGTATCGGCCAGCTTGTGGGCGAGCAGTCCGCCGACCTCGTCGCCGGCGCAGGCGTCGATGAGTTTGTCGATCAGTTCCGGCGTGACCAGGCAGCGCGCGGCGTCGTGCACCAGCACCCAGTCGTGCGCTGCCGCGCCGACACGGCCCAGCTCGTAGAGGCCATTGCGCACGCTCGCCGCCCGCGTAGCGCCACCGCAGGGGACGACCAGCGCCGACGTGCGGTTGCGCTCGAAGAAGCCATCGCCGGGCGCCACGACCACCAGGACCCGGGCGATGCGCCGCACCGCCGCGAAGGCGGCCAGCGTGTGCCAGACCATCGGATGACCGGCGATGCGCTCGTACTGTTTGGGCCCGCTCTTGCCGGCCCGGGTGCCGGTGCCGGCGCAAGGGACCAGCGCGAAGAAACGGGGATTGGGATTGCTTTCGGTGGTTGCCATCTGTCCATTCTAGAATCGGGGCTCACACCCCACCCTGTTCAGGCGCGGGGTGTTTTGTATTTTTCATGGATTTACCCAAACTCAGCGCCGGCAGGCGCTACACCCTGCCCCGTCCCCCCGGCTCCGCCGATGCGCTCGTACTGGCCCGCGTCGCCGGGCAGGCGAAGGCCGAGGGGCGCCTCACGGCCATCGTCACCGCCGACGCCACGGATGCCCAGCGCCTGCTCGAGGAGATGGCGTTCTTTGCGCCGGAACTGCGCTGCGCGCTGTTTCCGGACTGGGAAACCCTGCCCTACGACAGCTTTTCGCCGCACCAGGACCTGATCAGCGAGCGGCTGGCCACGCTCTGGCGCATTTCGCAGGGCGACGCCGACGTGGTTGTCGTGCCGGCGACCACGGCCCTCTACCGGGTCGCGCCGCCGAGTTTCCTGGCGGGCTATACCTTCCACTTCCAGGTGCGGCAGAAGCTCGAGGAGGCGCGCCTGAAGGCCCAGTTGACGCTGGCCGGCTACAGCCACGTCACCCAGGTTGTCAGCCCGGGCGAGTACGCGGTGCGCGGCGGCCTCATCGACCTGTTTCCGATGGGCTCAACCGTACCGTACCGGGTCGACCTGTTCGACGATGAGATCGACTCGATCCGCACTTTCGATCCCGACTCCCAGCGCAGCCTGTACCCCGTCGCCGAAGTGCGGCTGCTGCCCGGCCGCGAATTCCCGATGGACGACGACGCGCGCACCAGGTTCCGCAGTCGCTGGCGCGAGTTGCTGGAGGGCGATCCGACCAGGAGCCGGATCTACAAGGACATCGGGAGCGGTGTCGCCACCGCCGGCATCGAGTATTACCTGCCGCTGTTCTTCGAGGAGACCGCCACGGTGTTCGACTACATCGGGCCCGCGGCCACCGTCGTGCTGCATGGCGACCTCGAGCCGGCCTTCCAGCGCTTCTGGCAGGACACGCGGGACCGGTATCGACTGGTACGCGGCGATCCCGAGCGGCCCGCGCTGCCGCCGGAGACTTTGTTTCTCACGGCCGAGCAGTTCTATGGCCGCAGCAACGAGCATGCGCAACTCGCGCTGCGGCCCGTCGAAGGCACGCCCTACGCTCAGTTCGAAGCGCTGCCCGACCTGGCCGTGGTGCGCGGCGTCGAGGAACCGCTGGCCAAACTCAAGGCGCATCTGCAGGCCAGCCCGCAACGGGCGCTGGTGCTGGCCGAAAGCGACGGCCGGCGCGAGAGCCTGCTGGACTTCCTGCACGCCAGCCACCTGACGCCTCCCGCCTTTGATTCGCTGGCCGAGTTCCTGGCCAGCGACGAGAAGGTCGGCATCGCCACCGCGCCGCTGGCCATCGGCTTTGCCTGGCTCGAGCGGGGCATCGACCTGATTACCGAGACCGAACTGTTCGCAGCCGGACCGACCACCCGCCGGCGCAAGAAGCAGGAGCAGGTCAGCGATGTCGAAGCGCTGATCAAGGACCTGTCGGAGCTGAACGTCGGCGATCCGGTGGTCCACAGCCAGCACGGCATCGGCCGCTACCGGGGCCTGGTCAATCTCGATCTGGGCCAGGGCCGCAATGAAGACGGCACGCCGGTGGTCCAGGAATTCCTGCACGTCGAATACGCGGACAAGGCGACCCTGTACGTGCCGGTCAGCCAACTGCATCTGATCAGCCGCTACACCGGCGTGTCGGCCGATGAGGCCCCGCTGCACAAACTGGGTTCCGGGCAGTGGGAAAAGGCCAAGCGACGGGCCGCCGAACAGGTGCGCGACACTGCGGCCGAACTGCTCAACATCTACGCCCGCCGGGCCGCGCGCGAAGGCCACGCCTTCCGCTTTTCGGCGCAGGACTACGAGGTGTTCGCCAACGACTTCGGCTTCGAGGAAACCGCCGACCAGAACGCGGCGATTCATGCCGTGATCCAGGACATGATCTCGCCCCGGCCGATGGACCGGCTGGTCTGCGGTGATGTCGGGTTCGGCAAGACCGAGGTGGCCTTGCGCGCCGCTTTCATCGCCGTGACCGGCGGGCGCCAAGTCGCCTTCCTGGCGCCCACCACACTGCTGGCCGAGCAGCATTTCCAGACGTTGAGCGACCGCTTCGCCAAGTGGCCGGTCAAGGTCGCCGAGGTCTCGCGCTTTCGCACCGGCAAGGAGGTCACGGCCACCCTCAAGGGCCTGGCCGACGGCACCGTCGACATCGTGATCGGCACCCACAAGCTGCTCAGCGCTTCGACCAGGTTCAAGGACCTGGGACTGCTCATCATCGACGAGGAACACCGCTTCGGCGTGCGTCACAAGGAGGCGATGAAGGCCATGCGTGCCGAGGTCGACGTGCTGACCCTCACCGCGACCCCGATCCCGCGCACCCTGGGGATGGCGCTGGAGGGCCTGCGCGACCTCTCGGTCATCGCTACCGCGCCGCAGCGGCGGCTGGCGATCAAGACCTTCGTTCGCAACGAGGGCAACGGCGTGATCCGCGAAGCGGTGCTGCGCGAGCTCAAGCGCGGCGGCCAGGTCTACTTCCTGCACAACGAGGTGGAAACCATCCAGAACCGGCGCGAGCGCCTGGAGGAGCTGTTGCCCGAAGCTCGCATCGCCGTGGCCCACGGCCAGATGCACGAGCGCGAGCTGGAGCGCGTGATGCGCGACTTCGTGGCGCAGCGCTACAACCTGCTGCTGTGCTCGACCATCATCGAGACCGGCATCGACGTGCCCACCGCCAACACCATCGTCATCAGCCGGGCCGACAAATTCGGCCTGGCCCAGTTGCATCAGTTGCGCGGCCGGGTCGGCCGCAGCCACCACCAGGCCTACGCCTACCTGATGGTGCCGGACATCGAAAGCCTGACGCGGCAGGCGTCCCAGCGGCTGGACGCGATCCAGCAGATGGAGGAACTGGGTTCGGGCTTCTACCTGGCGATGCACGACCTGGAGATCCGCGGCGCCGGCGAAGTGCTGGGGGAAAGCCAGAGCGGCAACATGCTGGAAGTGGGCTTCCAGCTGTACAACGAGATGCTGGCCGAAGCGGTGCGATCGCTCAAGGCCGGCAAGGAGCCCGACCTGCTGGCGCCGTTGTCGGTCACCACCGAGATCAATCTGCACGCGCCGGCGCTGTTGCCCAGCGACTATTGCGGCGACGTGCACCTGCGCCTGTCGTTCTACAAGCGCCTGGCCACCGCCAGGACGCCCGAGCAGATCGACGGCCTGCTGGAGGAGCTGGTCGATCGCTTCGGCAAATTGCCGCCGCAGGCGCAGACGTTGATCGACGTGCACCGGCTGCGGGTGCTGGCACGGCCCTACGGCGTAGTGAAAGTGGACGCCGCGCCCGGGGTCATCCACATCACCTTCAAGCCGAATCCGCCTTTCGATCCGGCCCGCATCATCGAGCTTGTCCAGAAGAACCGCCACATCCGGCTGGCAGGCAACGAGAAGCTGCGCATCGAGCGCGACCTCAAGGAGCCGCGGGACCGGGCCCAGATGGTGCGCGATGTGCTGCGTTCGCTGGGCCAGCCGCGCCGGGAAGCGGCCGAGGTGGCCTGAAGGGCGCGGTGGCATGGCGCTGGAACTGGTCCTGGTCGCCTGCGCCCTGGCGCTGTCGCTGGCGCTGCGGCCCTGGCAGCTGCTGGCCGACGGCAGACTGCTCACGCCGCTGCTGGCGACGCTCGCGCTGCTGCCCTGGCTGTGGGCGCTGCCCGCGTTGCACGCGATGCCGCTGCAACTTCAGTGGTCGGGCGCCTGCCTGGTCCTGCTGATGCTCGGTTGGCCACTCGCGGTTCCGGTGCTGTGCCTGACGGGCGCGCTGGCGGCACTGATCTCACCCCTTGGTGCCGCCGATGCCCTGCACATGGCCGCGTGGCTGGGCGTGGTGCCGGCCACGCTGGCATTGGGCGTTGGCGCCATGCTGCGCCGCCTGCTGGGCACGCACCCTTTCATCTACGTGCTGGGGCGCGCGTTCCTGGGCTCGGCGCTGTGCCTGTTCGCGGCTGGGGTGCTGCGCCAGTGGAGTGGCGATGTGCCGACCGGCGTGTCGTCGGATCTGGCGATGGTGGCGCGCTGGCTGATGGCCTGGGGCGACGCTGTCGTGACCGGCATGATGACGGCGATCTTCGTGGCCTACCGGCCGCAATGGCTGGCCACCTGGTCGGATGCGCTGTACCTGCGCCGGTAAGATGCGTGTTTTGTCCCGCTGCCCATGAACTCCACTGAATTCGCACCCGGACTTGTCGTCCAGGGTTGCCGGCCACCGTTGCTGTTACGGGACTTTCGCCTGATCGCGTTCGACATGGACTCCACGCTGATCAACATTGAATGCGTGGACGAAATTGCCGAAGTCATGGGCAAGGGTGGGATCGTGGCTGCCATCACAGAAGCGGCCATGCGCGGCGAGATCAGCGACTACAAGGAAAGCCTGGCGCGACGCCTGGCCCTGCTGGCCGGCACGCCGGTGTCGGCGCTGCAGCGCGTCTACGAGCATCGGCTGCGCCTGAACCACGGCGCCCTGGAACTGCTGGCCTATGCGCGCTGGGACGGCCTGAAGATCCTGCTGGTCTCGGGCGGCTTCACCTATTTCACCGACCGGCTGAAGCCGCGGCTGGGACTGGACTACGCGTTTTCCAACCAGCTGGAGATCGAGAACGGCATACTCACCGGCCGCACCGTCGGCCGGGTGATCGACGGCGAGGCCAAGCGCGATGCCGTGGCTCAGGCTTGCCTGGACATCGGCTGCTCGCACGAACAGGTGATCGCGGTGGGTGACGGCGCCAACGACCTGCCGATGATGCAACTCGCCGGCCTGTCCGTCGCCTACCGAGCCAAGCCGAAAGTGCGTGAATACGCCAACGTGAGCATCGACACAGGCGGCCTGAACCGCCTGCTCGAAGTCACGGTGCCGTCGGTCGCCTACGCCTGATCAGGCCGGCACGCTGGGCAGGCCGGCCAGTGCCATGGCGAGTTCGGCCTCGTCGTAGTGCTCGTCCGTCAACTCGCCGGCAAAGTACTTCTGGTAAGCCGTCATGTCGAAGTGGCCGTGCCCGCAGAGATTGAACAGGATCGTCTCGGCCTTGCCCTCGCGTTTGCAGCGTAGCGCCTCCACGATCGCCCCCTTCACGGCATGGTTCGCCTCCGGTGCCGGAACGATGCCTTCGTTGCGCGCGAACAGCACGCCGGCCTCGAAGCATTCGACCTGGTTGTAGGAAACGGCCTCGAGTAGGCCCAGCTGCTTGCAATGCGAGACCAGCGGCGCCATGCCGTGGTAGCGCAGGCCCCCTGCATGGAAGCCCGGCGGCGTGAACTGGCTGCCCAGCGTGTGCATCTTGGTCAGCGGCGTCATTTTGCCGGTGTCGCCGAAATCGTAGGCGTACCTGCCGCGCGTGAGGGACGGGCAGGCAGCCGGTTCCACCGCGACGATGCGCGGCTTCTGGCCGCCGCGCAGGCCGTGCCCGATGAAAGGAAATGCGATACCGGCGAAGTTGGATCCGCCGCCGGTGCAGCCCACGATCACATCCGGCCACTCATCGGCCATCTGCAGCTGCTCCATCGCCTCCAGGCCGATGATGGTCTGGTGCAACAGCACGTGGTTCAGCACCGACCCCAGGGCGTACTTGGTATCGTCGCGCTGGACCGCCAGTTCCACCGCCTCCGAGATCGCAATGCCCAGGCTGCCGGGGTGATTCGGCGTCTTGGCCAGCACGGACCGCCCATAGACGGTTTCGTTGGAGGGCGAAGCCACACAGCGCGCGCCATAGGTTTCCATCACGGCGCGGCGGTAGGGCTTCTGGTCGTACGACACGCGCACCTGGAAGACTTCGACCTGGAGGCCGAACAGCGCCCCGGCATAGGAGAGGGCCGTCCCCCACTGTCCGGCGCCGGTCTCGGTGACCAGGCGCTTCACGCCGGCCTTCTGGTTGAAGAACGCCTGCGCCACGGCCGTGTTGGGCTTGTGGCTGCCGGCCGGGCTCACGCCCTCGTACTTGTAAAAGATCTTGGCGGGGGTGCCCAGCGCCTTTTCCAGCCGGTGCGCCCGGTACAGCGGGGCGGGGCGCCAGGCGCGGTAGACATCGCGCACCGGCTCGGGAATCTCGATTTCACGCTCCGTGCTCACCTCCTGCATGATGAGCTCCATCGGGAACAGCGGAGCGAGGTCGTCGGGGCCGACGGGCTGCAGCGTGCCCGGGTGCAGCACCGCCGGCGCCGGACTGGGCAGATCGGCCTGGATGTTGTACCAGAACTTCGGCATCCGGTTTTCTTCCAGCAGGTACTTCGTCTGAAGACTCATAGTGGATACTCCTTCGCAATTGGAGGGACGGTGGGGGTTGGCCGGCCAGTATGAAGGTGCGGAAATCTGCAGCTACCCAGCGTTTACCCGCGCCTGCAAGCGAGCAGTTTGCGCTGCATCAAGTTCGGCCGGTCGAGCACACCCCAGATTGCGCGGAAAACACTGGGCTGACCTGGCTGCTCGAGGTCATGTGCTGACCGGCGGGGCCAGGTCGGCCGCCTCTTCCAGCCGGCGCGGCACCGAAATGTCCAGGTAAGTCCAGATCACGCCGGAGTCGGGGTCGTTCGGGCGCAGGCAGTTGCCGCTGATCTCGACCCAGAACACCTCGCCGCTGCTGCGCCTGAGCTGGTGTTCGCCGACGTATGCGCCGGTTTCCAGCAGCGCCGCGCGCGACTTCGCGCTGAAGCGTTCCCACGATTCCGCATCGGGATGGAGCATGCGCGCCGACTGCCCGATCAGGGCGTCGGGCAGGTAGCCCACCATCAGCGCCAGCTTCTGGTTGACCCATTCGTAGCGGCGCCGCAGCGACAGCGCGATGCCCACCCGCATGCTGTTGAGGATGGCCTCGCGCTCCCTCAGCGCTTCCCGCAATTGGTCCTGCGACTGGGTCAGCGCCTCGACCATCGCGTGTTCGGCGGCAATGCGGGCCTGGGCCATTTCCTTGAACCGGCGCGCAACGTTGATGCGGTCGGCCAGCGCGAACGAGAGCAGCACCATTTCCAGGGCCGATCCGATCAGCAGCGAATTGGCGGTGAAGGCGTTGGATGGCAGCAGACCGGCGTTGTGCAGTGCCAGCATCAGCGCACCCAGGAACAGGACGAACCAGGCACCGAAGAAGAGGCGCGCGCCCGCGAATTCGCGGTAAATGCTGTGCACCCCGACCACCACCCCGGTTGCCACGCTCACCATCGCCAACCCGGTCACCAGCCAGGTCGCGACCGTGTACGTCAGGACCAGCGTGCCGATCAAGGTCAGGATCCAGGCGGCCAGTTGCACCCGCATGAACCAGTCGGTCCTCGGCATCCGCACCGCGCTGGACAGGAAGTGGCGGGTGAACATCAGGCCGAAGATCGCCGCGGCAGACATTCCCGCGGCCGGCAACACGTTGTTCAACCAGGTCCAATCCGCCCACACGAACTGGGCGCCCAGCCCCGTCAGCGCGGCCTGCCCGACGGCCATCGAAGCCACGAAGGCAACGTAGATCAGGTAGCCGACATCGCGCACCGAGAGGAACAGCAGCAGGTTGTAGAACAGCAGCCCGATCAGCAGGCCGAAGTACAGGCTCAGCAGGCCATAGGCGGCCTGGTCGTGCTGCCACAGCGCCGCAGCCCGCCACAGGGTCACCGGCGCCACCACGGTGCCCTCCGATTTCAGCCGCAGGTACAGGATCGACGTCGCACCGGGCACGAGATCGACCCGCAACACATGGTTGCGATGTGGAATCGCGCGGGTGGCGAACGGCAGCAGATCGCCGCCGGTCTGATGGCGGTAGCTTGAACCGGGGCCGGGCGCGAACAGGTCAACGCGGTCCAGCGGTGGATACGCCAGCTCCAGCAGCCAGTCGCCGGGTGCCGTCGGCGCCACCCTCAGCCGGATGCGCAGCCAGATGGCGGCCGACGTGAAGCCGAAGTTGGCGCCGTGGCCGGTCTGCGGGATGCTCTGGAATGTGGCCTGCACCGAAGGCTTCAGGACGTCGTCCAGCGTCAGCCGCCCATCCTCGTCCACGATATAGCTGAAGGCCCGCGTCAGCACGTAATGATCTTCGGTGCCGATCGCGAACTCGCCCTGGGCCGCGGCCGGCGCCATGGCCAGCAACCAGCACAGGCCCAGCAACCACCGGCCCATCCGCCGGGCGGTCATGTGCGTTCCACCCGCGATCGGCCGGCCTCGACTTCGAAGCGCGCGAGGGTTTCGACGCGCGTGTCGGGACGCGTCACGTCGTCGACCACCCGCAACGTCGTTGTGAGCCGGCGCGGCGTGAACTCGGCCACGCCATAGCCCTTGCGCTGCGCGTCGGCAAAGATGAAGTGCGGATTCTCGGCGAGGCGTTCGGCAGCCTTGGCCTTGCCGCTGGTGCGCGATGTGATGCTGGTGCCGCAGAACTCGACGCCGATCGCCGGGCTGTCCGGCCGGCTGTAGTCGGCCTTCACGTGGCCGACCCAGTTCTCGTGCATGTCGCCGCCGAACAGGACGGGGTTGGGCGCGCGCCGCAGCGACTGGGCGAGGCGCCCGCGGGCGGCGGCATAACCGTCCCAGCCGTCGTTCCAGAACGATTGGCCGGGTCCCGGCAGGTTGTCGCGCCGGCCGAACAGGGTCTGCTGGCCGATCACCGTCCAGCCGGCTGCGGACTGCGCGAGCTCGCCGTCGAGCCAGCGCTCCTGCGCCGCGCCCAGCAAGGTCCGGCCGGAGTCGTTCCAGGCGGCACAGGCGGCGGGATTCACCTCGCTCGAGCCCAGCTTGCCGCCCCGGCTACAGACCTGCGGATCGCGGTATTGCCGGCCGTCCAGCATCATGATGGTGGCCAGTTGTCCGAACCGCTGGCGCGAATACAGCCGCACTTCCGCGCCGGCGGCCAGTCCCGCGACAGACTGCGTCAGCACGCTGGCGCGCACCGGCATGTGTTCGTAGAAGGCCTGGTAGGCCGCCGCGCGCCGCGCCAGGAACTTCGCCACCGGCGGCCCGCTGTCGCCGGCCTGCGTGCCGGCATAGTCGTTCTGCACTTCGTGATCGTCCCAGGTGACAAGCCAGGGACAGGCGGCGTGCATCGCCTGCAGGTCGGCCTCGCTCTTGTGCAGCGCGTAACGCTGTCGGTAGTCCTCGAGTGTCACGACCCATCCGCCGCTGGGAACGCGCACCGGGTTGGCGGCGTTCGGGTACTCGTAGATGTAGTCGCCCAGGAACAGCACCGCATCCAGGTCTTCGCCGAGCATGTGCCGGTAGGCGCTGAAGTAGCCGTGCTCCCAGCGCTGGCACGACGCATAGGCCAGTCGCAACCGCTGCGCGGCCGCTCCGTCCGCGGGAAAGGTGCGGGTGCGCCCGGTGGGGCTGGCCACCCCGCCGGCGACGAAGCGATAGAAATACCAGCGGTCGGGTTGAAGGCCCGGCACCTCGACGTGGACCGAATGCGCCAGTTCGGGGACGGCCTGCGCCTCGCCGCTGCCCGCGATCCGGGCGAACTTTTCGTCGTGGGCAACTTCCCAGCGCACGGCGACCGGTGCAAGGCCAGACCAGGGGGCGAGGGCCGACCCCATCAATCGGGTCCACAGCACCACCGAGTCGTGATGCGGCGATCCGCTGGCCACGCCCGACCCGAAGGGATTTTCTGCCAGTCGAGCCTGGCTGCGCGCGCCGCGTGGCAACCACAGGCCGCCCGCGCTGGCGGCGGCCAATTGCAGCAGGCGGCGGCGATCGAGCGCGGCAGGGGCAGCCATCAACGCCAGACTATAGCAAGCGACTCAAGCGCTGCTCGTGGCGGGACGGCCGGCGGGCATGGACCGCACCCGCCAGAGCAGGAACGCAACGATGGCGAGGTTCAGGACGTTCCAGGCGATGCCGTTGACGAAGGCGGCGCGGTAGGAACCGGTCAGGTCGAAAACCTCCCCCGACAGCCAGCCGCCCAGCGCCATGCCGAACAGCGTCGCCATCAACACGGTGCCGACGCGCGCCCCCGCCTCGCGCGGAGAAAAATGCTCCCTCACGATCAGCGCGTAAGACGGCACGATGCCGCCCTGGAACAGGCCGAACAGCGCGGCCACCAGGTACAGTGAAACCAGACCGGTGAACGGCAGGAACAGCATCAGCGCCACCATCTGCAGGAAGGACCCGAGCAACAGGGTGCGCAGGCCGCCGATGCGATCCGAGATCCAACCGGAAGCCAGCCGGCTCACCACGCCCATGCCCAGCATCAGCGACAGCATTTGCGCGCCGCGCGCGGCACCGAAGCCGAGGTCGCCGCAATACGCGACGATGTGCACCTGGGGCATTGACATCGCTACGCAACACGAAACACCGGCAACGCACAGCAGCGCCTGCACCATGCCCGGGGCCATGCCCATGGGCCGGTCGCCTGGCTGCGCCTGCCGCGCGGCTGCCGTGGTCGCCGGCACGAGCACGTGCAGCGGCGGGCGCGGCCGCAGCGCCAGTGCCAGCGGCAGCATCACCGCCATGCAGAACACACCCATCCCGACATAGGTCTGGCGCCATCCCACGCTGTCGATGAAGTGCTGCATCACCGGCGGCCACAGGGCCCCGGCGGTGTAGTTGCCGCTCATGCAGATCGCCAGTGCGATGCCGCGCCGGCGATCGAACCACTGCGAGGTGTCGGCCACCAGGGGCGCGAACGTGGCCGAGGTCCCCAGCAGCCCGATCAACAGACCCTGCGCCGCGCAGAACAGCCACAGATTGGGCGCCAGCCCGGCGGCGATATAGCCGGCCCCCAGGCCCACCGCGCCGACGGCCACCGGAACCAGCACGCCGAACCGGTCGGCCAGCCGGCCCATCAGGATGCCGCCGAGGCCGAAGCCGATCATGGTCAAGGTGTAGGGCAGCGAGGCGTCGGCGCGCGCAACCCCGAAGTCGGCCTGGATGCGGGGCAACACCACCGTGACCGAGTACATGCCCGAGCCGCCGATCGTCATCAGCAGCAGCGACACGACAAGGCGCATCCAGGCATAGGGGGATTCGATCGCTTGCGCTGTCGTCGGGTGGGCCGCCATCGTCGCTATTGGACACGAGAATGCCAGCCGGCCCGGCCCCACCCGGATGCCGCGCGACGCTGCGCTGGTCTATCGATCGGCCATGCGCTATAAGAGTTCACTGGAGACGAGGATGAAAGCAAACAACTGGATTGCCAGCGTCGCGCTGGCCAGCGCGGCGCCGGCGCTGGCGGCGACAGGCCAAGCCGCGGAGCTTGTCGTCGGACAAGTGGCGCCGATGACGGGTCTCGGAGCCAATCAGGGACGGGCCTATGCGGCGGGCATGCAGTTGCTCTTCAACGACACCAATGCCGCCGGCGGCGTCAACGGCATCAGCGGCGCCGGCAAGATCCGGCAATAAGGATCGGTCCATCCCATGGTCGCCCTCTTCCCGTTTCGCGCGCTCCGGCCGTCCGCGGCGCACGCCACCAGGGTCGCATCGCCGCCATACGACGTGGTGACGACCGAAGAGGCACGCGCCCTCGCCCGAGGAAACGCCGACAGTTTCCTGCACGTATCGCGTCCCGAAGTCGACCTGCCACAAGAGATCGACGAGCACACCGACGCCGTCCACGCCAGGGCGCGCGACAACCTGGCGGAACTGGTGCGCCGCGGCGTGCTGGTCCAGGACCCGGAGCCGCGCTTCTACGTGTACTCGCAGCGCGCCGGCGAGCACCGCCAAACCGGGCTGGCTGCGTGCGCCACGCTGCACGAGTACGACACTGGCGTGATCAGGAAGCACGAGAAGACCAGCGACGAGAAGGTGGACGACCGGTTCCGCCACATCGACGCGCTCTCGGCCCACGACGAGCCGCTCTTCCTGACCTATCGCGGCGTGCCGGCCATCGACCGCTTGATCGAGGAAGTCAAGCGCAGCCCGCCGACCTACGATCTCTCGACGCACCGGCTCTGGGCCGTTCCGCGCGATACCGGTGCGGCGATCGCGGCACTGTTCCGGTCCGTGCCGGCCCTCTACATCGCAGACGGACATCATCGGTGCGCCGCGGCATCGCGCGTGCACGCCCACCGGCGCGGACAGCCCGGGGAGCACGGCGTGTTCCTCACCGTGGTGATCCCGCACGACCAGGTGCAGATCCTGGCGTACAACCGGCTCGTCCGCGATCCGGCGGGGCGCCGGCCGGAAGCGCTGCTGGCCGCGCTGCGCGACATCTTCGACCTCGAGCCGGCCGAATCGGCGCGGCCCGTCGAGCCGCTCACCTTCGGCGTGTTCGTCGGCGGCCGCTGGTGGCGCGCGCGCGTGCGGCCGGGCAGCTACCCGGCGGATGACCCGGTGTCGTCGCTGGACTGCGCGATCGTGCAGGACCAGTTGCTCGCGCCGGTGTTCGGCATCGCCGACCAGCGCACGTCGAAGGACGTGGCGTTCGTCGGCGGCAACCGCGGGCCGCAGGAGCTGGAGCGCCGCGTCAAGGCGGAGCGCTGGTCGCTCGCGCTGCACCTCTTCCCGACGCGCGTCGAGCAGCTCTTCGCCGTTTCCGATGCCGGCGAGCTCATGCCGCCGAAGAGCACGTGGTTCGAGCCGAAGCTGCGTTCCGGGCTCTTCATGCACCCGTTTTAGGTGAACTCGGAGAATCGCCTTGGCGATTCTCCGAGTTTCTCTGATCAGTGCGCCGAGGACCGGCGGAGCCGGATCCTCAGCGCAAGAGGGACCGCACTGCACGCTGTTCCGCGCGGTCCACTCGCGCCTCTAAGCCTGCCAGACCCCGTAGCCGGCGCGGCGCAGGGCGATTCCCAGTTCCACTTCCATCTCCCGGGCGGCCTCGTAGGGCATCGGGTTGTAGCGCTCATACAGGCCGGGCAGCAGCCGCACACCATGGTCGCGCACAAAACTGTTGGCGCGGATCCCTGCCTTGTGCTTGTCGAACCGGATGTCGGGATCCTGGCCGGTCATGCCGACGTAGACGAACGGCATGCCCAGGCGGTAGTCGGGATTGGACCGGCGAAAGCGCGCTGAATTCCAGACCGGGTCGGACAGTTCAACCACATAGACGTGGTAGTGGGGCCTGCGTGCCATCCCCCAATGCTAGCTCGGCAGGCGCGTGCCCAGCGAGTCGTGCGTTCGCCTGGAACCCGCCCAGCTCTGCCGGGCCTGCTCACGGCCCGCTCGGCGCACAATCGATCAGGGGCCTTGACCGACGCCCGCAGTTGCCCCGGTCCCACCCGCCGCCGCGACCGCGGCCCTTAGGGTCGACTCGATACTTGGAAGGAACATCCCATGGAACGCGCCGCACCCCGCCACTTTTCGATGCTGCGGGACTTTCATCTGGCCGATTTCTTCACGCTCGGCAACGCGGCCTGCGGCGTCGGCGCAGTGTTCCTCGCGATGCTGTACCTGACCAGCGGCCTGCGGGCGCATTTTTTCGCGGCCGCGGCGCTCGCACCGGCTGCGTTCGCCTTCGACGTGCTGGACGGCCGGATTGCCCGCGCCCGGCATCAGCACTCGGCGCTGGGACGCGAACTCGACTCGCTGTCCGACGTGATCTCCTTCGGCGTGGCGCCGGCGGCGCTGGCCTTCGCCGCGGGAATGCACGGCGGCTGGGACACCGCGGCGCTGATCTACTTTGTCTGCTGCGGCGTGAGCCGGCTGGCCCGCTACAACGTCACGGCCGAGTCGCTCTCCGGAGCGGACGCGAAGGTCAGGTATTTCGAGGGGACCCCCATTCCCACCAGCGTGGTGTTGACGGGGCTGCTGGCGGTCGCCGCCTGGCAGGGCCGCATCGGCGACGCACTGTACGGCGGGGCCGTGACGCTGGGTCCGTGGCAACTGCATCCAATCGCCCTGTTGTTCGTGCTGTCGGGCAGCTTGATGATCAGCAAGACCTTGCGCATCCCGAAACTGTGAACGCCAGCCTCGTCGACGCAGCGCCGGCAACGTGGCGGCTGTTTCTTGCCCTGTGGCCCGACCCCGCTATCCGCGACGCCATTGCGTCGTGGCAATGCACCTGGACCTGGCCCGAGCGGGCCGCACCTGTGCCACCCGACCGCTTGCACCTGACGCTGCATTTCCTGGGGCAGGTCCCGGCGCAGGAACTGTCCGCGCTGGTGGCGATGTTGAGGGCGCCCGGCGAAACGTTTTCGTTGGCGCTGGGAGTGCCCGATGTGTGGCCCAACGGTGTGGCGGTGTTGCGGCCCGAATCGGCGCCGGCTGGATTGCTGCGGCTTCACAGGAATCTGGCGCAATGCGTCGCCGCTTTCGGCTTGCCGCTGGATGCCAGGCCGTACCGGCCCCA
>JAAOZX010000082.1 GCA_012274225.1 Comamonadaceae bacterium
CCCCCCGGGGAACCTTGGCGCCCGCGGCCGGTCCACTCCGGATCATGTTTCGCGCTTTCCAGGAATTTTTCGACAGCATCACGGCGGTGCCGCCCGACCAGACACCCCAGGGGCGGGCTCAGGCCCTGCGGCTGGCCGCCGCCGTGCTGCTGGTGGAAGTGATGCGGGCCGATGCCGACGTTGCCCCGGCCGAGCGCCAAGCCGTGCTGGCCGCCCTGCACAGCCGGTTTGCGCTGGCCGGGGACGAACTGGCGGCCCTGGTGGCCCTGGCCGAGGCCCAGTCGCAAACCGCCAACGATTACTTCCACTTCACCAGCCGCATCAACGACAACTTCAGCCAGCCGGAAAAGATCGCGCTGGTGCAGGCAATGTGGGACGTGGCCTACGCCGACGGCGTGCTGGACGCCAACGAGAACCACGTCATCAGCAAGGTCGCCGACCTGCTGCACGTGACGCACGGCGAATACATCGCCGCCAAGATGCGGGCCAAGGAAGTCGCCGGGCTGTCCTGACCGGCGCCCTTCCCTCTATTCGGTCGTCTTGCCGTCGAAATGCTCGTTGTCGGCCTCCGCATCGGCGCGGGTGTGGTGGACGACACCGTCTCTATGGTTTGGCGGCGCGTACAGCGTGTAGAGCTTCAGCGGAACACTGCCGGTGTTGACGATGTTGTGATTCGTCCCGGCCGGCACAAGCACCGCGAAGCCTGCGCTGATCGCTGTGGCAACGCCATCGAGAACCGCCTCGCCCGTGCCTTCCTCCACGCGAAAGAACTGGTCGAGCTTGTGGACCTCGGCGCCGATCTCTTCCTTGGGCTTGAGTGCCATCACGACGAGCTGGCAGTTCTTCGCCGTGTACAGCACGCGGCGGAACTCTTCACTCTTGACGGCGATGCTCTCGATATTCTTCACGAAGCCTTTCATGGCGAATCTCCCGGGTTGAATCGTTGCTGCCTCATTGTGGAAGCGACGACCGCGCCGCGAATGCGACGACAGGCGAAACTTCACCAAGACCTGACCGGCATCAAACCGTTCAGCGCGACAGTGCGCGCTGATGAGTTACCGCGTTACTGTTTGGCGCCGTCGCCGGTCTTGGTGCCGCCGTCGGGCGTCGGCACCACGATGGGCGCGACCTCCACCGGAGCCACGCCGTTCTTGTGCGTGATGCCGATCTCCCGGGCCTTTCCCGGCGGCAGGTCGATGATTCGGCCCGGCATGTAAGGCCCGCGGTCCCGGATCGTGACGGCGGTGCTCTGGCCGGTCTCAAGGTTCGTGACCTTGGCCACCGTGCCCAGTGGCAACGTCTTGCTCGCGGCGTTGGCGCCGCCGGGTTTCATCGGCGTACCGTCGGCCATCTTCTTGCCCGCGAACCGACCCGCATAGAAAGACGCCTTGCCCACTTTGACGCGGCCCGACCGGTCCAGCTTGCCATGGTTCGCGGCGTGGCCGGCGAGCGCCGGCTTGCGCTGACCGTTCCCGCTCTTCGGCGCTGCGCCGGCGCCGGTTGCGGCGAAAAGACCGAGCGACAGGATGGCGACGGTGGCGGCCAGGCGGCCGTCGGGGCGGGTGTGCCTCATGGATGACTCCTGGGATTGCGCGGCCCGCGGATCGAATTGTTGTGTGCGGCCGGGCCGTTCGCCGCTCGACACGGCCGAAGTTTGCGGTGGCCCGACGGCTCCATGGGTCGGGCAGCTGCGCAGACTCCCGTAGGACTCGCCTGCTCAACGGAGCAACGCGGTCCAGGGCGGCCCCTACAATCATTTGCAGCCGATGGGACTGCAGCCCGTCACGAAGGAGCCCGGATGAAGCGTGTTGCGGTATGGATCGCAACCATGCTGTTGAGTCTGTCCTTGTTGCTGCCCGCGGCGGCGCAATCGGGCTGCCGTCCTGGGTTCGTCAATCCGCAGCGATTCTTCCCGCACAACGAGGCCAAGCCGGGCAGCACGCCGCTGCACTTCGCAGCTGGCGAGCCGCTTGGCAACGTCAGCTACCGACCGGTCGGCTCGACTTCCACCAGCACGCTGGACGAGTACCTCGGCAAGTTCTGCACCACGGGTTTGCTCGTGCTACACCGGGACCGGATCGTCTTCGAGCGCTATCTGCAAGGCGTGCAGCCGCAGGACGCATTGCTGTCGGCATCGATGTCCAAGACGATCCTTTCGCTGCTGGTCGGGGTGGCCATCGCCGACGGAACACTGGCGCTCCAGGATCGCGTCGGCAGCGTGCTGCCGGATCTCGCGGGCAGCGCCTTCGCCGACGACACGATCGAGGACCTGCTGCGGATGACTTCGCGCGCTGTGCTGAGCACCTCCTACGTGCCCGGCGAGGCTTCGGACAACCGGGCTACGGACCCCATGGTCTCCCCACGCCAGAACATCCGCAACTACCTGCGCGGCAAGACGGAACGCGCGGCCTCGGGCAAACAGTTCGACTACAACGGCGCAGTCTCGGCGCTGCTCGGCCTCGCGCTGAGTGGGCGAACCGGCAAGAGCAACACGGCTTATCTGGCCGAGAAGCTGTGGGCCCCGATGGGCGCGGAAAGCAGCGGCTACTGGATCAAGAACCGGAGCGGCGAAGAAGGGGTGCAGGGGCAATTCGTCGCCACCTTGCGGGACTATGCCCGGCTGGGCTGTCTCGTCATGAACAATGGTGCCTTGAACAGCCGTCAGGTGATTCCGGCAGACTGGATTGCGCAGATGGCCACGCTGCGCCGGGACAAGCCGCAACCGCCGCACGCGCCGTTCTACGGCCTGCATGTCTGGATTCCGGCGGCAGCCGGTGGCAGGATGTTCTTCTGGGGCGTGGCCGGCCAGAACATCTTCGTCGACCCGGTCGCCCAGGTGGTGATCGTCCACACCGGCAACAGCCCGTCCGCGGTCTTCGACGGCAACGCGCACCTCTTCCCGTTGCGCGACGCGATCGTGAAGAAGCTGTCCGCGCGCCCGGGCTGACTTGTTCAGCTCTTCAACCGGTACCCTGTGCGGAATATCCAGATCACCGCAGCCAGGCAGATCAGCATGAACACCAGCGTCATGCCCAGGCTGATGCCGACGCCCACGTCCGAGACGCCGTAGAAGCTCCAGCGAAAGCCGCTGATCAGGTAGACCACCGGATTGAACAGGGTCACCTTCTGCCAGAACGCCGGCAGCATGTCGATGGAGTAGAAACTGCCGCCCAGGAACGTGAGCGGCGTGATGATCAGGGTCGGGATGAATTGCAGCTTCTCGAAGCCGTCGGCCCAGATGCCGATGATGAAGCCCAGCAGGCTGAACGTCACCGCCGTCAGCACCAGGAACAGCAACATCCAGACCGGATGCAGGATCTGCATCGGCACGAACAGCGCGGCCGTGGCCATGATGATCAGGCCCAGCAGGATCGACTTGGTGGCCGCCGCCCCGACATAGCTCAGCACGATCTCGAGGGTGGACACCGGCGCCGACAGCAACTCGTAGATGGTGCCGGTGAACTTCGGGAAATAGATCCCGAACGACGCGTTGGAGATGCTCTGCGTCAGCAGCGAGAGCATCACCAGCCCCGGCACGATGAACGCGCCGTAGCTCACGCCGCCCACCTGGGGAATGCGCGAGCCGATGGCCGAGCCGAACACCACGAAGTACAGCGAGGTGGACAACACCGGCGAGACGATGCTCTGGATCACCGTGCGCCAGGTGCGGGCCATCTCGAACCGGTAGATCGCGCGGATGGCGTACAGGTTCATGGGTTTTCCCTCACCAGGCTGACGAAAATGTCTTCCAGCGAGCTTTGCTTCGTCTGCAGGTCCTTGAACGCGATGCCCGAGCGCTCCAGGACCTCCAGCAGCTTGCCGATGCCCAGATGCTCGCTGTGCGCGTCGTAGGTGTAGGTCAGCTCGTTGCCGCCGGCCGACAGCTCCAGCGGCAGGGCCGCGAGCTCGGCTGGAATGCGCTGCAGCGGCTGGGCCAGTTGCAGCGTCAACTGCTTGCGGCCCAGCTTGCGCATCAGCTCCACCTTGTCTTCCACCAGGATGATCTCGCCCTTGCTGATGACGCCGACGCGGTCGGCCATCTCCTCGGCCTCGTCGATGTAATGCGTGGTGAGGATGATGGTGACGCCGGTGGCGCGCAGCGAGCGCACCAGCTGCCACATCTCCTGGCGCAGGGTGACGTCGACCCCGGCGGTGGGCTCGTCCAGGAACAGCACCTGCGGCTCGTGCGACAGGGCTTTCGCGATCAGCAGCCGTCGCTTCATGCCGCCCGACAGCGTTCGGATGGCGTTGTCCTTCTTGTCCCACAGCGACAGCTCCCTGAGCACCTTCTCGATGTGCGCGGGGTTGGCCGGCCTGCCGAATAGGCCACGGCTGTACGACACCGTGTTCCACACCGTCTCGAAGGCCTCGGTGGTGAGCTCTTGCGGCACCAGGCCGATCAGCGAGCGCGCAGCCCTGTATTCGGCCGCGATGTCGTGCCCGTCGACCCGCACCTTGCCGGTGCTGGCGTTGACGATGCCGCAGATGATGCTGATCAGCGTCGTCTTGCCGGCGCCGTTGGGACCCAGCAAGGCGAAGATCTCGCCGCGCCGGATTTCAAGGTCGATGTTCTTCAGCGCGGAAAAACCGGTCGCATAGGTCTTGGACAGCCCCGTGACGGAGAGGACGGTGTCGTGCATGTGGGCGCGACGATACCCGATTTCCCTCTGCCAGGCGCAGGCCTGCGCCACTGACCGAGGCGACCGGCAGCGCCGCACCCGCCCGTTACAATTTCCGCAGCATCCCCACCCGGGACTGCGGGCGGTTCAATTGAACAAGGTCTTTCGAAGCCGGCATTTCAGGAGCCTTCTCAACGGCGCCGTGCTGCTGCTGTTGGTGCACCTGATCGGGACGCTCGGCTACCACACCATCGGCCGTCCGACGGCCAGCTGGATCGACAGCTTCTACATGACCTTCATCACCGTGGCCACCATCGGCTACGGCGAGACGGTGGACCTGAGCACCCATCCGATGGGGCGCCTGTTCACGGTGGCGGTCGCCACCGTGGGCATCGGCACCATGAGCTACCTGTTCTCGACCTTCGTGGCCCTGCTGCTCGAATCCGATCTCAACACCGCCTTCAGGAAACGCCATATGGAACGCCAGATCGCCGCGATGCGCGGCCACTACATCATCTGCGGCGTCGGCCGCGTGGGCAGCAACGTCGCCGACGAATTGCTGGTGACCAACCGCACATTCGTGGTGATCGAAAACGACCAGGGCGCGCTGGACCGCTGGCTGGAACGCTGCCCGAACACGCTGTATCTGCACGACGACGCAGCCGACGACGGCGCGCTGCGCCGCGCCGGGGTCATGCACGCCGCCGGCGTCTTCGCCGTGACCGGCGACGACAGCCACAACCTGATGATCTCGCTGTCCGTCAAGCTGCTCAATGCCAAGGCCCGCGTCGTGGCGCGGCTGCATGAGATCCGCAACGCGGACAAGGCCCGGCGCGCCGGCGCCGACGAGATCGTGTCGCCGGATTTCACCGGGGGCATGCGCATCGCCTCGGCCATGGTCCGTCCGCACGTGGTCAACTTCATGGACCAGATGCTGCGCTCTGACGAAGGACTAAGGGTCGAGGAGGTCGTCATTCCCGCCGGCATGCAGGCCAGGCCGGTGTCGGAGCTGATCCCGAAATCGCGCGAGTACATGCTGATGGCCACCCACGACCGCGGCCAGTGGGTGTTCAACCCCGCTGACGACCACGTGGTCCAGGCCGGCGCGGCGCTGGTGATGATGACCAGCCCCACGGGGCCGGGCGCAGGTCGAGCGGCTGCTGAAGGCCTGAGCCGTCGCGGCGCGAAGTCGCCGCCGCCACGAACCGGCTCTCCCTGCCGGGAGCACCCGGCTACCGCTTCAACCGGCACACCACGGGCGGCCGCGGCGGCACGACCCAGGTACCCGTCGGGCCGTGGCTGCGAAATTCGTGCGCCCCGTTGGTGTACCTGAAGCCGGGATATTGCGGCAGGCGCAGCTCCAGCCCGCTGCTCAGCACGGCGACGGCGTCGACCCCCGGATGCACGGCGACCGCTGTGAAATCATCACACAGGTAGTTGAGCTCGGGCGCGGCGCGGCCGGATGAAGGAGCGGTGGCCGTGCCGCAGGCCGCCAGCAGGCCGAGGGACGCGCTGATCGCGGCGAGTCGTCGCATGTTTCTTCTTTCGAACTGGA
>JAAOZX010000445.1 GCA_012274225.1 Comamonadaceae bacterium
CGAGAAACGCGTCGCGCCATTCCGCCGTCTCCACCGGATCGACGTCGGCGCTGTCGGCACTGAGGAAACGGGTGAGGCTGTGGTCGGTCATTTCGCAAAACTCCAATCCTGGCACTGTACGGAAAAGGCCGCAAAACAGGGTTTCAGAAATACGCGATTTTGCTTCATCAGCGGCATAAAATTCTGTAATGTCTAAGCCTCAAAGCATTTCATGCAACTGGACACTGTCGATCTGAGAATCCTGGCCGAGCTGCAGCAGGACGGCTCACTGACCAACGTCGAGCTGGCCCGGCGCGTGCACCTCTCGCCTTCGCCGTGCCTGATGCGCGTGAAGGCGCTGGAGACGAATGGCGTGATCCAGCGCTATGTGGCGCTGGCCGATCCCAAGGCCTTGGGCCTGGGCGTGAACGTGTTCATCTCCATCAGCCTGAAGGAACAGACGCGCGAATCACTGGCCGAATTCGAGCGCCGCATCGCCGAACACGACCAGGTGATGGAGTGCTACCTGATGACCGGCGACAGCGACTACCTGATCCGGGTGGCGGTGCGCGATATCGGCGAACTCGAGCGCTTCATCCTCGAGCAGCTGACGCCGATTCCGGGGATCGAGAAGATTCGCTCGAGCTTTGCGCTCAAGCAGGTACGGTACAAGACCGCGCTGCCGCTGCCGGTGTGACCGGCCGCCTCAGATCAGCGTGATCTTTCGAATCTTTCCATTGCCCATGTCGGCAACATACAGCGCGCCCTGGGCATCGAAAGCCAGCCCGGTGGGCATGCTGAAAGTGGCCGTGGCGGCGTCGCCATCGGAGGCCCCGCTTTGGCCCGTACCGGCAAGAATCGTCGTCTCGCCCGCCGGCGTCTCCTTCAGGATCCTGTTTCCGTAGGCGTCGGCAACATACCTGTTGCCGCTGGCGTCGGTCGCGACATTCGCAGGATACGGAAACGAGACCGGGTCCTCGGACGGGGTTGAAACCGTGCCCTTTGAAATGAGCCGGGTGAGGCTGTTATTGCCGTAGTCGGCCACATGGACGTTGGACTCCAAGTCAATCGCCACCGAGTGCGGCATCGAGAACTGCGCGTCCTGCGCCGCGCCATCGACGTTGCCGTGCTGACCGTTTCCCGCCACCGTGGCGACGCAGGCACTGCTGCCGTCGCACGCCCTGGCTGTCACAGGCATGCTGTCATTTCCGCCGCCACAGCCGGATATCAGCAGGACGGAAAGGCTCGCGCCCACCGCACCGACAATCACTTTGCCCTTGACCATCGCTCATCCTTTCTTCCCCTGACACCAACTGCCGGCGAAATCCGGGATGCGCGCCCTCAATGCGCCGGCGGCGCCACCCGCCAAACCACATTCCCGACATCGTCGGCCACCAGCAACCCGCCCTTTCCATCCATCGCCACACCCACGGGCCGGCCATAGGCTTGGCCGTCGGGACTGAGGAAACCGGTGAGAAAATCGATCGGCTCGCTGGCAGGCCGTCCGCCCTCGAACGGCACGAACACCACCTTGTAGCCGCTGCGAGGCTTGCGGTTCCAGGAACCGTGCTCGCCGATGAAGGCGCCGCTGGCGTAGTTCTGCGGCATGGTGCGCGCGTCGGAGAACACCAGCCCCAGCGGCGCCACGTGCGAACTCAGGCCGTATTCGGGCAGGATGGCCTGGGCCACCATCTCCGGGCGTTGCGGCTTGACACGCTCGTCCACCCATTGGCCCCAGTAACTCCAGGGCCAGCCATAAAAGGCGCCGTCCTGGACCGAAGTCAGGTAGTCGGGCACCAGGTCGTTGCCGAGTTCGTCGCGTTCATTCACCACCGTCCACAGCGCTTTGCTTTGCGGCTCCCAGCCCAAGCCGTTGGGATTGCGCAGGCCGGTGGCGAACAGGCGTTTGGCGCCCGTCGCGCGGTCCACTTCCCAGATCGCAGCGCGGCCTTCCTCGGCCGGCATGCCGTTTTCACCGGCGTTGCTGTTGGACCCCACCGTGGCGTACAGCTTGCCGCCGTCAGGGCTGGCAATGATGTTCTTGGTCCAGTGGTGATTGATGGTGCCGGCCGGCAAGTCGGTCAGCTTGACGGGTGCGCTGGTGACCTCGGTCTGGCCAGCCTGGTAGGGCACCTTCACGATCGCGTCCGAATTGGCGATGAACAATTCGTTGCCCACCAGCGCCATGCCGAACGGCGAGTTCAGCCCCTGCAGGAAGACGCTGCGGGTTTCAGCGACGCCGTCGCCATCAGCGTCGCGCAACAAGGTGATGCGGTTGGCGCTGGGCACGCCGGCGCCGGCCTTCTTCATGATGAGGTTGGTGAAGAAAGCCTTGATGCCCTTGCCGTCGTCGGGCTTGGGCGGCGCATTGCTTTCCGCCACCAGCACGTCGCCGTTGGGCAGAACCATCACCCAGCGCGGGTGTTGCAGCCCGGCCGCGAACGCCGTGACCCGGAAGCCCGCCGGTGCCGTGGGTCGCGTCCCCGCCGGCCAGCCTTGCGCTGTTGCCACGTTCACCGTGGGAATCAGTGCCTGCTCGGGCGCCGGCAACTTGGGGTTGGGGCCGATGCCGGCCAGCGGACCGGATTGCGCCACCGCCCCGCAGGCCGCGAGCAGGGCCAGGACAGGGGCAAGCAAGAGGGCGGACGTGAGGAATCTCATAGGCAACCAAGTGTGTTCGCAGGGCTCATGGGCGGCTGTAGTCCGAAACCGCGAAAATGGGGGCATGACACATGACCAAGACGGGGCATCCCCCATGACGCAGCCAGGCCGATGACTCAAGATCTGTTCCGCAAAGATGCTTACCTGAAGGATTGCACGGCCACCGTGACCGGGGTGGCCGACCACGGCATCACTCTGGACCGCACTGTGTTCTATCCGCTCGGTGGCGGCCAGGCCGGTGACGCAGGCGTGCTGGTGCTGGCGAACGGCAATCCACTGGCGATCATCGACACCCGCAAAGGCAAGGACGATGAGGGTCGCCCCACCGCCGAGATCGTCCATGTGCCGGCGCCGGGCCAGGAGGCGCTGCTCGGGCAACTGAGGCCGGGCGACAGCGTGACGGCGCGGGTGGACTGGGAGCGGCGCCACCGGCTGATGCGCTTTCATACCACCACCCATTTGCTCTGCCACCTGGTGCCGCAACTGGTCAACGGCTGCTCGATCACGCCCGATTACGCGCGCCTGGACTTCAACATGACCGATCCGCTGGACAAGGAAGCGCTGAACCTGGGCATCGCCCGCCTGGTCGCAGCCGCCTTGCCGGTCGCCGTCGGCTCGATCACCGACGAGGAACTGGACGCCAACCCCGCCCTGGTCAAGAGCATGTCGGTGCAACCGCCCCGGGGCACGGGACGCATCCGCACCATCATGATCGGCACCGGGGCGGCGGATGCCGCGCGGATCGGCGGCGAAGTGATCGATTTCCAGCCGTGTGGCGGCACGCACGTGGCGAATACCGCAGAAATCGGTGCGGTGATCGTGACCAAGATCGAAAAGAAGAGCGCCACGACCCGGCGCGTGGTCCTGGGCTTTGCTTGACCTGGGCCGGGAACTTCCGTCGTACCGCCGAGCTCCCAAGACCATGATCTTGTCCAGACCACTCAAGGCATTCGTCGTCATCGCCGCCTGCGCCTTGCCGATGCTGGCATTGGCCCAGGGCAGCGCCAGGAACGTCGTGAGCACCGAACACGTCCGGGCCGAGCTGATGGCCTATGCGCCCGATGGTGTGACGCCCGGTGCCAAGGTCTGGCTGGGACTGCAGCTGGCACACCAGCCCGAGTGGCACACCTATTGGAAGAATTCCGGCGACTCCGGCCTGCCCACCACGTTGCAGTGGACATTGCCTGCGGGCGTCGCGGCCGGCGACATTGCCTGGCCGGTGCCCCAGAAGATCTCGATCGGCCGCCTGGCCAATTACGGCTACGAAGGCACGGTGCTGCTGCCGGTGCCCTTGACGATCGCGTCCGATTTCAAGCCTTCGCTCCTGGGCAGCGAGCTGCCGGTCAAGCTCAAGGCGCAATGGCTGGTTTGCCGCAAGGAATGCGTGCCGGAAGAAGGCGAGTTCTCGCTGGCCGTGTCCACCCGCAGCACCACGGCGCTCAACGCCCCGGCGTTCCAGGCCAGTTTTCAGGCCCAGCCCACGCCGGTTGCGGGCGAAAGCCGGGTCCAGATCGAAGGCCATGCGCTCCATGTCAGCGTGCCCGGCTTGCCGTCGGCATTGCGTGGCAAGACGCTGGAGTTCTATCCGGAGACCAGCGAAGTCATTGAGACCGCGGCCCAATGGACGCAGGCTTGGCAGGGCGATGTGTGGACGGCGCAGGTTCCGTTGTCGCCACAGCGTGCGAACAGCCCGGCCCTGATGCCCATGGTGCTGGCGTCCGGCGGCCAGGGGTGGCGCACCGAGGCCAAGGTGGCTGGCGATTGGCCGGCGATTGCGGCGCCGACCAACGTCGCACCGGCGCTGGCGGCCGCGCTGCGGGGCAGCGGCGGCGACGCCGCCATCCCGGCCCTGCCCGCGCCCTCGCTGACCTTGATGGCCGCGCTGCTGGGCGCCCTGGTCGGCGGCCTCATCCTCAACCTCATGCCCTGCGTGTTCCCGGTGCTCGCGATCAAGGTGGTCGGGTTCACCCGGCACGCGTCGGACCGGCGCGGCCACCGCATCGCCGGCCTGGCTTACAGCGCGGGCGTCGTCGCTTCGTTCGTCGCACTGGGCGGCTTGATGCTGGCCCTGCGCGCGGCCGGCGAGCAGCTCGGCTGGGGCTTCCAATTGCAGTCTCCGGCGGTGGTCGCGGGACTGGCCGCGTTGTTCACGCTGATCGGCCTGAACCTGGCCGGGCTGTTTGATTTCGGCGCCTTCCTGCCGGTGAGCGTCGCCTCGCTGGAAGCGCGCCATCCCGTCGTCAACGCCTTCCTGTCGGGCGTGCTGGCCGTCGCCATCGCCTCGCCCTGCACCGCGCCGTTCATGGGCGCCTCGCTCGGTTTCGCGCTGGGCTTGCCGGCGGCTCAGGCCCTGCTCCTGTTCGCAGTGATCGGTGTCGGCATGGCCCTGCCCTACCTGGCCGCCAGCTGGATCCCGGCGGTCGCGCGCCTGTTGCCGCGACCGGGCGCCTGGATGGAGATCTTCCGCCGGCTGATGGCGTTTCCTATGTTCGCCACGGCGGTCTGGCTGGTGTGGGTGCTGGGCCAGCAAAGCGGGATCGACGGGGCCGGTGCGCTGCTGGCGCTGCTGGTCGCGCTGAGCATGGTGGTCTGGGCCTTCACCCTGCGTGGCCGCGCCCGGGTGGTGCTGGCTTCGCTGTCGGTTGCCGTGCTGGCCGCACTGGCCTGGACGGCCGGCCCCGCCATCACGCGGACGCCAGAGCAGCAATCGGCGCGCGCTGAAAGCGGGCCGTGGCAAGCCTGGGCGCCGGGCCGGGTCGAGCAGTTGCTCGCGTCCGGGCAACCGGTGTTCGTGGACTTCACCGCGGCCTGGTGCGTGACCTGCCAGTACAACAAGACGACGCTGGAAAACGGCGATGTGATGGGCGACCTCAAGGCCAAGAACGTCGCCTTGCTGCGCGCGGACTGGACCCGGCGCGAACCAGCCATCACCGCCGCGCTGGCCCAACTCGGGCGCAACGGTGTGCCGGTCTACGTGTTCTACAAGAAGGACAGCCCGCCTGTCGTGCTGTCTGAAGTGCTGGGCCTCGCCGAGCTGCGCTCCGCCATCGCCAAGCTGTAGTTCGGCGCCTCCCGCCCGCGTGGCGCGCATTGCGTACACTGCGCCATGCCCGACATCGCCACCCTGCGCCGCATCCTTGGCACCTGCAAGACCATCGCCGTGGTCGGTCTCTCGCCGCAATGGCACAGGCCCAGTTTCTTCGCGGCCAAGTACATGCAGGCTCACGGTTACCTCATCGTCCCGGTCAATCCGACCGCCCCGGAAATCCTGGGCGAGCGCAGCTATCCGAGCGTGTCCGCGGCGGCGCAAGCGCTGGCCGCGCAAGGCCGGCGCATTGACCTGGTCGACTGCTTTCGCAAGAGCGAGGACATTCCCCCGATCGCCGACGAAGCGATCGCCATCGGCGCCAAATGCCTGTGGCTGCAGATCGGCGTCATCAACGAAGCGGCGGCGGCCAGGGCCCGCGACAGCGGGCTGGACGTGGTCATGGACCGCTGCGTCAAGATCGAGCACGCGCGCCTCTTCGGCGGCCTGAACTGGGCCGGCGTGAACACGCGGGTGATTACCTCGCGCCGTCCGCAACACCTGCCTTACTGATCCACCTGATGGCCGGGCGGCCGGAGCTGACATGAGCAAAGACCACGAGTACGGATTCGGCACCCGAGCCATCCACGCCGGCGCGGTGCCGGATCCGGTCACCGGCGCACGCGCCACGCCGATCCACCAGACCACCAGTTTCGTCTTCGATTCGGCCGAGCATGCCGCCAGCCTGTTCAACCTGCAGACCTTCGGCAATGTCTACAGCCGGATCAGCAATCCGACGGTGGCGGTGCTGGAGGAACGGGTGGCTTCGCTGGAAGGCGGTCGCGCCGCCCTGGCCTGCGCGACCGGCATGGCGGCGCAGATGACGGCGCTGCTGGCGATCCTCAAGGCCGGCGATCACATCGTCGCCGCCTCGACGCTGTACGGAGGCAGTGTCGGGCAACTCGGCATCGGTTTCTCGCGGCTGGGCATAGAGACCACCTTCGTCGACCCCGAAGACCCGGACAATTTCCGCCGCGCCATCCGCCCCAATACCCGCGCCGTGTACGGCGAGACGCTGGGCAATCCGCTGGTCAACGTGCTGGACATCGAAGCCGTGGCGGGCATCGCGCACGAGCACGGCCTGCCCCTCATCATCGACAACACGGTGCCCAGCCCGTACCTGTGCAATCCCTTCGCCTTCGGCGCCGACATCGTGGTGCACAGCGCCACCAAGTACCTCGGCGGCCACGGCACCACCATGGCCGGCGTCCTGGTCGAGTCCGGCAAGTTCGACTGGGGCTCGCCTTTGTCGAAAGACAAGTTTCCGGAAATGCTCGAACCCAGCCGCGCCTACCACGGTGTCAGGTTCTACGAGACTTTCGGCGACTTCGGCTACACCATGAAGGCGCGCATGGAGGTCAACCGCACTTTCGGCGGATCGCTGTCGCCGCTGAACGCCTGGCTGATCCTGCAGGGCATCGAGACGCTGCACCTGAGAATGCAGGCCCATTGCCGCAACACCCTGCGGGTGGCGCAATTCCTCAGCGACCATCCGCTGGTGGGATGGGTCAACTATCCGGGCCTGGAGAATTCGCCGCACCATGCGCTGGCGAAAAAGCAGTTCCGCAGCATCGACGGCTTGCCCGGCGCATCGGGCATCCTCACCTTCGGCATCAAGGCCGCCGATGCGGCAAAGGCCGGCGAGCGCTTCATCGACGCCTGCGAATTCCTCAGCCATCTGGCCAACATCGGCGACGCCAAGACGCTGGTGATCCATCCGGCCTCGACGACGCACCGGCAACTGAGCGAAGACGAGCTGGCACGCGCAGGCGTGCGGCCGGACATGATCCGGCTCTCGGTCGGCATCGAGGAAGCCGACGACATCCTCTGGGACATCGACCAGGCCCTGCGCCGTAGCGTCAACGGCTGAGCCTCACCGCCTGGCGCTTGCTGGGCCAGGCAAACAACCCCGGTATGGGGACTTGCGGATTTAACCGGCGCGCCGCTGCTGCGACAATCGGGATCATGACAGGCCGATCCCCCGGATCCGTCACGGCGCTTCTTGGCTGCGCCTGGACCGGGATCCGTTCAAGGCCCGGGAGCCCCGGTAATGAGTTTTTCGCCGCTTCGAAATGATGTCTTCCTGCGTGCTTGCACGGGCCGGGCCACGCCCTACACGCCGATCTGGCTGATGCGCCAGGCCGGCCGCTACCTGCCGGAGTACCGCGAAACACGCGCCAAGGCCGGCAGCTTCATGGGGCTGGCCATGGACAAGGACTACGCCACCGAAGTCACGCTGCAGCCGCTGGACCGCTACCGGCTGGACGCCGCCATCCTGTTCTCGGACATCCTCACCGTGCCCGATGCGATGGGGCTGGGCCTGAGTTTTGCCCTCGGCGAAGGCCCGCGCTTCGCCACGCCGGTGCGCGACGAGGCCGCCGTCAAGGCCCTGCGCGTGCCCGACCTGGAGAAGCTGCGCTACGTGTTCGACGCGGTGACCTCGATCCGCAGGGCCCTGGACGGCCGAGTGCCGCTGATCGGCTTTTCCGGCAGCCCCTGGACCCTGGCCTGTTACATGGTCGAAGGCGCGGGTTCCGACGACTACCGTCTGGTCAAGACCATGCTGTACAGCCGGCCCGACCTGATGCACCGCATGCTGGAAGTCAATGCCGACGCGGTGGCCGCCTACCTCAATGCCCAGATCGACGCCGGCGCCCAGGCCGTGATGATTTTCGACAGCTGGGGCGGGGTGCTGGCCGACGGCGCGTTCCAGCAGTTCAGCCTGGCCTATACCGCGCGGGTGCTGGCCCAGCTCAAGCGCGATCATGACGGCGCCGTGGTGCCGCGCATCGTGTTCACCAAGGGCGGCTCGCCCTGGCTACAGGAAATGGGCGACCTCGATTGCCAGGTGCTGGGGCTGGACTGGACCTCGAATCTGGGACGCGCCCGCGCCCTGGTCGGCGACCGCAAGGCCTTGCAGGGCAACTTGGACCCGAACGTCCTGTTTGCGCCGCCGGCCCAGATCGAAGCGGAAGCCGCCAAGGTCCTGGACAGTTTCGGCGCGCCGCACCGGGGCGAAGGCAAGGGCGCTACCCACATCTTCAACCTGGGCCACGGCATCAGCCAGCACACGCCCCCCGAGAACGTCCAGGTGCTGGTGGAGGCCGTCCGCGCCCATTCGACCCGGCTGCGCGGCGCATAGGCCACTGATCGGCGACCGACATCGGGATGTTCCCTAATGGTCTGGCATTGCAAATTCTTTGCCAGTTGTGGGACTTATGCACAAAACGTCAGGGCCCGCCAATTTGGCCAAATGGCTCCTGCTACAAAAGCAGTAGCGATGTTAAGTTGTTGATTTTGAAGGGTTTGCCTGACTGCCGGTTTTCCGGACATCTAAGCCAAGCCCTTGATTTTCCTGGGCTCGCAGGTCAGCGGCGCCAAACTATCAACAAAGTTATCCACACAATCCGCTCAACGGCTGCAAAGCTGATGCAAATCAACGACTTAAACGGTGTTTCGGAAACTGACCTCAACATCAGAGCGTAACCAGAGCTTTTCATGCCCCACCGGCTGGCCGTCGTTGTTCCCACTCCCGCGCACAGTTCCATCGCCGGACCGTTGAGCTATCGAAGTGAGTTTGCACTCGCGCCCGGCACGCTCGTGCGCGTGCCCCTGGGCAAGCGCGAGGTGCTGGGCGTCGTGTGGGACGAACCATCGGGCAGCGACGAAGCCCGCGACGATGCTGACGACAAGCCCATCGCCGGCAGTCTGACGGCCATTACGCCGCTGGCGGTCAACTGGCGACGCCTTGTGGTCTTTTGTGCTATCTATTACCAGCGCAGCCTGGGCGAGGTGGCGATGGCAGGCCTGCCGCCGCAATTGCGCGACCTGGATGCGGTCCAACTCGACCGTCGCCTGAAGCGGCCGCCCTTGGAACCGGCTGCGGCGTGCGCCGGCAGCGCGTTGCAGCCCACCGCCGAACAGGACGCGGCGCTGCAAGCCGTGGCGTTGGGGCCGGGTCCCTTCCTGCTGTTCGGCGCCACCGGCAGCGGCAAGACCGAGGTGTACCTGCAGGCTGTGCAGCGACTGTTGGCGCGCGACCCGCTGGCGCAGGCCCTCGTGATGGTGCCGGAAATCAACCTCACGCCGCAATTGCAGGGTCGTTTCGTCGAGCGCTTCGGCGCCGATCAGGTGGTCACGATGAACAGCGGCATGACCCATCCGCAGCGCCTGAAAAGCTGGTTGGCGGCCCACACCGGCGCGGCGCGCATCGTGCTGGGCACCCGGATGGCGGTGTTCGCCTCGCTGCCGCGCCTGAAGCTGATCGTCGTCGACGAGGAACACGACCCCAGCTACAAGCAGCAGGAAAGCGCCCGCTATTCGGCGCGCGACCTGGCGGTCTACCGGGGCCGGCTCGAGGGCGCCAAAGTGCTGCTGGGTTCGGCCACCCCCTCGCTGGAGAGCTGGCACGCCAGCGAGCGCGGCCGCTACCAGCGCCTGACCATGGCTTCGCGCGTGGGCCTGGGGCCGCTGCCGGCGGTGCGGCTGGTCGACATGAACCTGCAACCGAAGCAGACCGTTTTTTCGACGGCACTGCTGGCCGCGATTCAGGAGCGAATCGCCCGCGGCGAGCAGTCGCTGGTCTTTCTCAACCGGCGCGGCTATGCGCCGGTGCTCGCCTGCACCGCCTGCGACTGGAAAAGCGAGTGTCCGAACTGCAGCGCGTTCCGGGTGTTCCACAAGATCGACCGGACGCTGCGCTGCCACCACTGCGGCTACACCGAGCGGGTGCCCCGCGCCTGCCCGGTCTGCGGCAACGTCGACATCGCGCCGGTGGGGCGCGGCACCGAGCGGCTGGAAGAACACCTGGGCGAACTGCTGGCCGACGTGAAACAGGCCAACGGCCAGCCGGTGCGCATCGCCCGCATGGACGCCGACAGCATGCGGCTCAAGGGCGCGCTGGAACAGCAGCTGGCACGGATGCACGCGGGCGGCGTCGACATCCTGGTGGGCACGCAGATGGTCACCAAGGGCCATGACTTCCGGCGCATTACCCTGGTGGCCGCGCTCAACGCCGATTCGGCGCTGTTTTCCAGCGACTTCCGGGCGCCCGAGCGGCTGTTCGGCCTGTTGATGCAGGCCGCCGGCCGCGCCGGCCGCGACGCGACCCAGGCCGCGGCCAGCGAAATGTGGGTGCAGACCTGGCACCCGAAACACCCGCTCTTCACGGCGCTGCGCCGCCACGACTATCCGGCCTTCGCCGCCGCGCAACTGAAGGAACGCGAGCAGGCCGGCATGCCGCCGTTCGGATTCCAGGCGCTGTTGCGGGCGGAGGCGCGCACCCAGGAAGCGGCCCAGGCCTTTCTGCAGGCGGCCAGCGTCGCCGCGCAGGCGCTGGCGGGCGCCGACCGGGTGACACTGTATTCGGCAGTGCCGATGAGCATCCAGCGGGTAGCCAACGTGGAACGCGCGCAGATGCTGGTGGAAAGCGCTTCCCGCGGCGCGTTGCAGACTTTCCTGGCTGCCAGGCCGCCAGGAAAG
>JAAOZX010000446.1 GCA_012274225.1 Comamonadaceae bacterium
GGCTACTACATCAAGGAATTCGTCCACCGGATCGAGGAAGCGGTGATCCGCACGCTGTCGCATTTCGGCGTGACCGGGCACCGGGTGGTTGGAGCGCCCGGCATCTATGTGCGGCTCGAAGACCCGTTTTCGCACGCGCGACTGCCCATGACCGGCAAAGGCGACCGGTTCCTGGGACTGGGAAAGATCGCCGCGCTCGGGATCAAGGTCAGCCGTCATTGCACCTACCACGGTGTTGCCCTGAACGTGGCCATGGACCTGCAGCCGTTCGAGCGCATCCATCCCTGCGGCTATCCGGGGCTAAAGACAGTGGACCTTTCTACAATCGGTGTCTCCACCACCTGGAACGAGGCGGCCGGCGTGCTGGGCCAGGAGCTGGTCGCGCTGCTTGCCGCCCGAGGACAATGAGTCCCGACGTTCACATCCGTTCATTGCCCCCCGACGGGGTGCGAGCCTTCCTTGAGGCGGCTCCGCGAAAGGCCCGACCATGAGCTCCAACGAAATCGTGCGCGAAGCACAATCCGTCGACACCTACCAGGCCGGCGCCAAGCACAAGGCCGCGGCCAAGCTGTCGCGCATCCCGGTCAAGGTCGAGCCGGGCGAAGTGCTGAGAAAGCCCGAGTGGATCCGGGTGCGGGCCGGCTCGCCGAGCACCCGCTTCTACGAGATCAAGCAGATCCTGCGCGAAAGTCACCTGAATACCGTATGCGAGGAAGCCTCCTGCCCCAACATCGGCGAATGCTTCGGCAAGGGCACCGCGACATTCATGATCATGGGCGACAAGTGCACCCGGCGCTGCCCGTTCTGCGACGTCGGCCACGGCCGGCCGGATCCGCTGGACGCGAACGAGCCGGAGAACCTGGCTCGCACCATCGCCCGGCTCAAACTCAAGTACGTCGTGATCACCTCGGTCGATCGCGACGACCTGCGCGACGGCGGATCGCAGCATTTCGTCGATTGCATCCGCAAGACCCGCGAGCTGTCGCTTGGCACCACCATCGAGATTCTGGTGCCCGACTTCCGCGGACGCGACGACCGCGCGCTGGGAATCCTACAGGCCGCGCCGCCGGATGTGATGAATCACAACCTGGAAACCATTCCGCGTCTGTACCGCGAAGCACGTCCCGGCAGCGATTACCAGTTCAGCCTGAACCTGCTGCGAAAGTTCAAGGCCCTGCATCCGCAGGTGCCCACCAAGAGCGGACTGATGGTCGGCCTGGGCGAGACCGACGAGGAGATCCTGCAGGTGATGCAGGACATGCGGGCGCACGGTATCGAGATGCTGACCATCGGCCAGTACCTGGCGCCATCGACTTCGCACCTGCCGGTGCGGCGCTACGTCCATCCGGACACGTTCAAGATGTTCGAGGCGAAGGCCCGCGAGATGGGTTTCAGCCACGCAGCCGTCGGCGCCATGGTGCGTTCGAGCTACCACGCGGATCAGCAGGCCCACGCGGCCGGCGTGGCGGGGGCGACTTGAGGAAGACGCTGATGAATCGCTGAGCGATTTATCAGAGTTGGCTGAAAGGCGCGGACAGGACCGGCAAAGCCGGAGCGCCGGCCCCGCGCAGCGGCGCGGCAGGCGCTAAGCTCTCGCCCCATGCACGCGAACGTCTACGCGCTGGGCGCGATCGCCCTGTGGGCAACGCTGGCCTCGCTCGGGGTCGCGCTCCGGCATGTTCCGCCCTTCCTGCTGACCGGACTGGCCCTGGCGATCGGCAGCATTCCCTCCTGGCCGCTGCTGCGCCAGTGGCGCGTCCCGCCCTCCACGCTGGCGCTGGGGATCGGCGGGCTGTTCGGCTATCACCTGCTGCTGTTCGTCGCGTTGCGCCATGCACCCGCCGTCGAGGCCAACCTGGTCAACTACCTGTGGCCGCTGTTGATCGTGCTGCTGGCGCCGGTGCTGCTGTCGGGAATGCGGCTGCGCGCCTCGCATGCGATCGCCGCGCTGGCCGGATTCGGCGGTGCAGCCATCGCCATCCTGGGCTCGAGCCCCTCCGCCGGCGGCGGCTGGTATTGGGGCTACCTGCCGGCGCTGGCATCGGCTTTCATCTGGGCCGGCTATTCCCTGCTCACGCGGCGGGTGCGCCCATTCCCCACGGCTGCGATCGGCCTGTTCGGCCTGGTGTCGGGCCTGCTTTCGCTGCTGTGCCATTGGGCACTCGAGCCGGCGGTGCGGCTGCAAGGTGGCGACTGGGCCCTGATCGTGGCGATGGGCCTGGGGCCGCTGGGCGCGGCGTTCTTCCTGTGGGACCGGGCGCTCAAGCTGGGCGACCCGCGCCAGATCGGCATCCTGAGCTATCTCACGCCGCTGGCGTCCACGCTGTTGCTGATGACGATCACGGGTCGCGCGTTGAGCTGGAGCATCGCCCTGGCAGCGCTTCTGATCATCGGCGCAGCGGTGGCCGGCACCTGGCGGCCAGCGGCGCACTCAACGGCCGCGCCGTAAGGGAAGAACGCCGCTGCAGCGCGCCGCTATCGCAACATCGCTTGTCCGGGGTCTTCCGCCTCGACCACCTGCCTGGCCCACGCCGCCAGCCGGGCGGTGTCGGCGCGCAGCACTTCCTGTTTGACCGCCAGGATTTGGGCCGGGTGCATCGAAAAGCTGCGCAGACCCAACCCGAGCAGCAAC